>VAZV01000200.1 GCA_005884765.1 Alphaproteobacteria bacterium | reverse complement strand
CTGGTGCTGGAGCGGCTCGGCGCCTCGCTCGACACCATGACGCTGGGCGGCCTTGCCATCGCGATCGGCGTTGTTGTTGATGATGCGGTGATTGACGTCGAGAACATTGTGCGCCGCTTGCGGGAGAACAGGAGATCGTCGCAGCCGCGCCCGTCAGCGCGGGTCGTGCTTGATGCGACGCTCGAGGTCCGCAGCGCGGTGGTCTATGCAACCTTCGCCGTCATTCTGGTTGTGCTGCCGGTGATGACGTTGTCCGGAACCGCCGGACGCCTGTTTGCACCGTTAGGGTTCGCTTATAGCATGGCGGTGCTGGCCTCGCTGGTGGTCGCACTGACCGTGACACCCGCGCTTGCCATGGCGCTTCTCCCGGGGAGGGTGCCGACGCGGGATCCGCCGATGATCCGGTGGACGCGCGCGGGCTATCAAAGGCTCTTGCGACGGCTCGCGCAACGTCCCCGCACATTGATGACGGCAGCGGCGATGCTGACGATTGCCGGCTGCGCCGCGCTGCCGTTTTTCGGCGGCGGCGTCATGCCCGAGCTAAAGGAGGGGCACTTTGTCGTCCACATGTCCGCAGTGCCTGGCACCTCGATCGACGAATCGCTGCGCATCGGCGGCCGTATCGTCGAGGCGTTGAGAGCGTTGCCCGAAGTGCGCTCGGTTGCGCAGCGCGCGGGACGAGCGGAAGAGTCCGAGGATAGCTGGGGTCCGCACTACAGCGAGTTCGAAGTGGATTTGAAGCCAGGTCTATCGGGAGACGACGCCGAAATGGCGCAAGCGGATATTCGCCGAACCTTCGCGGGCTTCGTCGGCGTGAACGCCGCTGTCATGACCTTTCTCACCGAGCGTATCGAGGAGACCTTCTCGGGCTACACGGCAGCGGTTGCGGTCAACGTCTTCGGCAACGACCTCGACCTGCTCGATCGCAAGGCGCAGGAAATTGCCCGAACGCTTGAGGAAACCTCCGGCGCGACGGACGTTCAGGTCCAATCGCCGCCCGGCCTGCCGCAACTCACGATCCACCTCCGCAAACCCGATTTGGAGCGTTGGGGTTTCGACGCGGTCGAGGTGCTCGAATTGATCCGCGCCGCATATCAGGGCGATATCGTCGGCCAGACCTATCAAGGCGATCAGGTCTTCAACGTCATCACGATCCTCGACGCCGCCAGCCGGGACAATATTACCAAAGTCGGCGACTTGCCCCTGCGCAGTCCGGGCGGCGCTTATGTTCTGCTCAAGCAGATCGCGGATATCTATCAGACTTCAGGACGCTATCAGGTCCTGCACCAGGGGGCGCGTCGCGTGCAGACCGTGACCGCTAATGTCGCCGGGACCGATCTCATTTCCTTCGTCAAAGCGGCAAAGGCCCTGATCCGCGCCAAGGTCGACCTCCCGGCCGGAACCTACATCCAGTTCGCAGGTGCGGCGGAGGCGGAATCGCAATCCCAGCGCGACCTCATGGTCAATTCGTTGATCGCTGCCGTTGGCATCATTCTTTTGCTGTCCGTCATTACCCGCAATTGGCGCAATCTGCTGTTGGTCCTGGCGAACCTGCCGTTTGCCTTGGTCGGTGGCGTGCTGGCTGTCTTTGCGACCGGCGGGCTGTTGACCCTGGGTGGCATGGTTGGGTTCGTCACGCTTTTCGGCATCAGCCTCCGCAACTCGATCTTGATGATTGCTCATTACGAGCATCTTGTTGAGGTCGAAGGCCGCCTGTGGGGACTGGAGACGGCGATCGCGGGAGCCGCCGACCGACTCACGCCTATCCTCATGACGTCGATCGTGACCGGGCTCGGCATCCTGCCACTCGCTGTCGGCATGAACGATCCCGGCCGCGAAATTCAGGGACCCATGGCGGTCGTCATCTTGGGCGGCCTTTTGACATCGATGGCGCTCAACCTTCTGGTGTTGCCGACGCTCGCGCTGCGCCATGGGCGCTTCAAGCGCGCACGCGAGGAATTCGCTTGCACGGTCACATCTGGTGATTCCAGGGCCGCTGAGTGAGGAGCTTTGGGAGACAGAAGGGCGGCTAACGGCGAAACGTTCGTGCATCACTCGCGCGCTATCTGCGCCGCGAGAACACGAAGCCATGCGCCGGCTCTTTGAAAATTGAATCGGGAAGTCGCTGCCGGAAGCGTAGAATGACAATGCGCTAGCGGGCTACCGGTCCGCGATTTTGATGCAGAGCGGTAAGGAGGATCTCATGTACGCGGCCATTCGTCAGGCTAAAGCAAAGACCGGCACCGCCGAGGAGCTGGCGCGCCGGATCAAAGAGGGCGCCATTCCGATCATCAGCGATGTCGAAGGCTTCATGGCCTACTACGTGGTCTACGCACCCGACGATACCGTGACCGCGATCAGTCTCTTCAACAATCACGCGGGGGCAGAGGAGGCAAACAGGCGGGCGCTTGCGTGGATCGAGCAAGACCTCGGGCCTCTCCTCGTCGGGCCAGCCACGGCGGTCGCCGGCCCAGTGATCGTGCATACGTTGGCGTAACGACGGGACTGCTGCTTCGCACGACGCTGGCCGCGCGCCGATCTTTTGAAAGATAATTTGAGTGCCTCAGATGGTCGGTGCGGGTCGGAAATGTCAGGAGAAAAAACCTTTATGGTCGGAATACTAGACAGGTCGCGGCGCAAGCTGATGGGCGCGGTCGTCACGGGGGCATCAGTAGGGCTGTTGTTTCGAGGCTCGCGGATCAAGGCCGCGGAAAAGATGACGAAGCAGCAGGCCGAATATCGGGACGCACCGAACGGCATCTATAGCTGTGGCATGTGCACGCTGTTCGAGAAACCGAAATCCTGCAAGGTGGTTGAAGGCGAGGTCAGCGAAGATGGCTGGTGCAAGGCCTTCGCGCTCGCGGACTAGGTTTCGATCCACTTCCAAGCAATCCACTTCCAACCAAGGTGGGAATGATCCGATGGCTGAACGTCAAATCCGCTTCGAGGACGGCGCCGCCTATGAGCGGATGATGGGCACCTGGAGCAGGCTTGCCGGCGATATCTTTCTCGAATGGCTGGCGCCGCGCAAAGGCCTGAAATGGATCGATGTCGGCTGCGGCAACGGCGCGTTCACCGAGCTGATTGTAGCCAACGGCGCACCCGCGGAGGTTCACGGGATCGATCCGTCGGATGGGCAACTGGCCTATGCCGGCGCCCGAAGCGGGGCAGCGATGGCAAAATTCCGCAAGGGCGATGCGATGGCGCTGCCGTTCGCGGACCGCACCTTCGACGTCGCGATCATGGCGCTGGTGATCTTCTTTATTCCCGAGCCGGCCACGGGCGTGGCTGAGATGGTACGCGTGGTCGCGCCCGGCGGCGCGGTCGCGGCTTATGCGTGGGACATGGCCGGCGGCGGATTCCCGCTCCAGCCTGTGCAAACCGAACTGCAGGCGATGGGTTTTGCTCCGCTTCGTCCGCCAAGCTCCGACGTCTCGAAAATGGACGCACTGCAAAGGCTGTGGAAGGGCGCCGCTCTCGTCGATGTCGAAACCCGAAGGATCGACGTGCAACGCAGCTTTGCCGATTTCGACGACTTCTGGAGTGCATCGACCCTCGGCTCGAGCATCGCGCCAGTTGTCGCCTCGATGGCGCCCGATGACCTGAAGCGGCTGCGGGAAGCGGTCCGCGCGCGCATGCCGACAGACGACGCGGGGCGCGTCGTCTACGGCGCGTGGGCTAACGCGATCAAGGGCCGCGTGCCGGGGTGAAACGCTGTAGGGGATCGATCACTTCGCGCCCCTTCCCGGGAATCGGCCCATCACAACGACTTCGGCTCCGCCTGCGTCTCGATCGACGGAAGCGGCTCACCGCTGATCTTGGCTTCGAAACCCCGCAATCGCTGATAAATCGAAATCAGCTCGACGATCGTGCTCCACGAGTTGATGAGATACTGGAACGAGGTCCTCACCTGCGTGAACGCGTTCAGGATCTGGTTCATCGAACCAAGCGTGATCTTGCCGGCTATGATGGTCGGTCCGAGCAGAATGTAGGGAAAAATCACATCGGTCTGCAGATAGACGATGCGGCCGATATTGAAGTACATGAAATTCAGATAGAGCCGGAAATAGTTCCGCCTGATCGCACCGAACAGCTCGGTCACGGTCGGTGGATCGGCGCGGGCCCGATCATCTTCGCCGAGCACGAGCTCCTTGCGATAGGCCGCTTCGACCCGCTGATTGAAAAACTCGATCCCGGGCAACCTTATGCCGATCAGTGCCAGTGCGCCGGTTCCGAGCACCGACCAGATCACTGCGGCGAACACCAGCGGGTAGGGGATGGAGCCGATCAAAGGCAGCGCCGTGACATTACTGGAGAGCTTCACCAGAACCGGGAGGAAGGCCAGCAGTGTGAGCACGGCGCTTATCAGATTGACGCCAAGACCTTCCATGGTGGTCGCAAACCGCATGGTATCCTCTTGTACGCGCTGCGATGCGCCCTCGATGGTACGGAGCTGTTGCCAGTGGGCGATGTAGAAGTCGTTCATCGCGGTCCGCCAACGGAAGATGTAGTGGCTGACGAAGAATCGCGTCATCACACCGACCACGACCGCCACCAGGGCGATGCCGGCGAAGGTCGACAATTCGCTGTAGAACTGTTCGACGGTGACCGGCTTCGACTTCGAAAGCGCGGCCTGGACCAGATCGTAGAACGGTCCATACCAGGTGTTGATCGCGACGCTAACCTGGACCTGAAAGTAGGAAGTGAACAGGATCAGCGCGGAACCGAGGATGGACCACGGCGCCCAGGGATGCGGCGCGAACACCACCCAGCCGCCCGCGAAGATTGCGACGCAAATTGCAAAATAGAGGTCGAACCAAAGCGACAGTGGCGACCAGAAGATCTCCACGCCGACACCTCCCGGCCCAGACTGGGGGATGAGATTGCCGGCAAAGCCATACCAGAACGCCATCGCCAGCGCCGTCCAGAGGATGGCGGAGAGGAAAAACGGTTTCGGACGGGGGAAAAATGAAACAAACATCGTCTGTATCCAGTCTCAGGTCAGAGGATTTGCGGCTGCTTTACACGACACCCTGCGCGTGGGAAGGGGCTTCAAGCAACCCGTCCGCCGCGGCTCGGGGAGCGAAGGTGGAAGTGCGCCCGCCAATTCGAGCAACAGGGTGAGTACGGCGCCGCGTCCGTTCCCACACCTTACAAATTCGTCACGTCATTGCGCGGATGAGGCCGGTGGCTCGGACCCCCCTCACAGCTCCCTCGCGTTGGAGAACGCGAACGACGATACCCGGCGGGTGTTCTCGTCCAGGATCAAGCTGCGGGTGATCGGTGGTTCAGCGCGTTGGCTGCAGTTCTCGCGCTCGCAAAGCCTGCAGTTGACGCCAATGGGTGTTCCTTCCGCTTTTTCCAGGTCCATGCCGGCGGCATAGACCAGTTTTGCGGCGTGGCGGATTTCGCAGCCGAGCCCGATCGCAAATCGCGGCTGGGCTTGCGGATGCGGCGCCACCGGCCGGCGCACCATCTGCGCGATCGAGAAATAGCGGCTGCCGTCGGGCAATTCGATCACCTGTTTGAGCAGGCGGTCCGGCGTATCGAAGGTCGAATGCACGTTCCACAACGGGCAGGTGCCGCCAAATTTGGAGAACGGGAACGTGCCGGAGGAAAACCGCTTGGAGACATTGCCCGCATTGTCGACGCGCAGCATGAAGAACGGAATGCCGCGCGCATTCGGCCGTTGCAACGTGGTCAGGCGATGGCAGACCTGCTCAAAACCGGAATTGAAACGCTGCGCCAGCACGTGGACGTCGTAGCTGAGCTGCTCGGCGGCGTGATGAAAGGCCTGGTAGGGCATCATCACGGCGGCGGCGAAATAATTCGCAAGCGTGATTCGGTAGAGCCGGCGCGGCGTGTCGTCGAGCGGACCGGCGCGGGCAATGATCGCATCAAGGCTGCCGCCGCACTCGGCGAGCCCGATCTGGAAAGCGAGCTGGAAGGTGCAGCCGGGACCGTCGATCAACTCCGAAATCAGGAGTTGCCGGCGATGCCGGTCGAACCGCCGCAAGGTCTCGCGCATCACATCGACCGGCATGATGCGGGTGACAATCGAATGCTTTTCGCGCAGGCGCGTGGCGAGCGCCGCGAACAGCTCCTCGGCGCTCACGCTCAACTCGTCGCGCAAATGTTCCGCCGCCTGCTCGAGCTCAGGGAAATAATTGCGGTTGGCCTCGATCAGGTCGCGGACACGCTCGATCGGATTGGCCTCGAAGCGCGTTCCGTCTTCACGATCGGCGAATTGCGCGGCGGCCATCGTCTCGCCGCGGCGGGCCTCGGTATAGGCGGCGTAAAGCCGCTGCAGCGAGTGGGTCACGCCTGGGCAGAGTTCCGCAAGGTCGCGCAGTTCCTGCTTCGGCAGGTCGATTTGGCGGAACAGCGGATCGGAAAAAATCTCGTTCAGCTCGGCGAAGAAACGGTCCTCGTCGGCGGTTGCGAGGTCGCGCAGATCGAGGTCATAGGTTTCCGCCAGCCGCAGCAGGATCTGTGCCGTCACCGGGCGCTGGTTGCGCTCGATCAGGTTGACGTAAGAGGGCGAAATGCCGAGACCCGCGGCGATCTGGGTCTGCGACAAGCCCAATTGCTGGCGGATGCGCCGAAAGCGCGGGCCGACAAAAAGTTTCTTACCGGAATCGGCGGGCATGACAGCCTCGTTGACCCAATTTGTTACAAAAATGACAATATGACATATACGACAAGTGCATATGTTACATGACATCATCATTAGAATGCAAGCGGCCTGTACGAATTAACAAGTTTAGCGTTTAGCTCTCGCCACGCGTTTCGCAATGCACTGTCACGAATGTCGATTGGAGAATACGATGGCGAAGACCTTTGAACAGCTGGTTCCGGCGCCCAACGGGCGTTTCGATGGCATCAGCCGCCCCTATACGCCTGCCGAGGTGGAGAAGCTGCGCGGCTCCGTGCCGATCGCCTACACATTGGCCGAGAAGGGCGCCAATCGGCTGTGGAATTCCTTGCAGACCGAGCCCTTTGTGAATTCGCTCGGCGCCGTCACCGGCAACCAGGCGATGCAGCAGGCGCGCGCCGGTTTGCCCGCGATCTACCTGTCGGGTTGGCAAGTCGCCGCCGACGCCAACACCGCGGGCGCCATGTATCCGGACCAGAGCCTCTATCCTGCCAATGCGGGACCTGAACTGTGCCGTCGCATCAACCGCACCTTTCAGCGTGCCGACCAGATCGAGCACTCCGAAGGCGGCGCCAAGATCGACTGGTTCGTGCCGATCGTCGCCGACGCCGAAGCCGGCTTCGGCGGTCCGCTCAACTCGTTCGAGATCATGAAGGCCTATATCGAGGCAGGTGCGGCCGGCGTTCACTTCGAGGACCAGCTCGCATCGGAAAAGAAGTGCGGCCACATGGGCGGCAAGGTCTTGATCCCGACCGCGGCACACGAGCGCAATCTGGTCGCGGCGCGGCTTGCCGCCGACGTTTGCGGCACGCCCACCTTCGTGCTGGCGCGCACCGACGCCGAAAGCGCCAAGCTGATCACCGCGGATGTCGACGAGCGCGACCGCGAGTTCATCACCGGCGAGCGCACGGCGGAAGGCTTCTTCCGCCTCAAGCCGGGCACGGGTCTCGCACACTGCATCAAGCGCGGCATCGCGTTTGCGAAGTACGCTGATTTGCTGTGGTGGGAGACCTCGACGCCGAACCTGGAAGAAGCAAAGGAGTTCGCCGAGGCCGTGCACAAGGTCTATCCCGGCAAGATGCTGGCCTATAACTGCTCGCCGTCGTTCAATTGGGAAGCCAACATCGACAAGGCGACCATTGCGAAATTCCAGCGCGAGATCGGCGCGATGGGCTACAAGTTCCAGTTCGTGACCTTGGCGGGCTTCCACTCGCTCAACCACGGCATGTTCGAACTGGCGCGCGGCTACAAGGCTGAAGGCATGGCGGCCTATTCCCGCCTGCAGCAGGCCGAGTTCGCTTCGGAGAAGTTCGGTTACTCGGCGACACGCCATCAGCGCGAAGTCGGCACCGGTTACTTCGATCTGGTTTCGACCACCATCACCGGCGGCACCTCGTCGACCACCGCACTCCACGATTCGACCGAAGCCGCGCAGTTCAAGAAGCCCGGTTCGGACATCAGGGTTCAGGCGGCTGAGTAAAGCAAAGCCGAACAAGTAGGAGACTAAAGATGACCAAAGGCAGCAATTTCTGGGTGATTGGCGGCGAGTTCGGCTCGATGAACTTCCACAAGCTCGTGGAAGGCTCGGCCCAGGTGCAAGGTCCGTTCAAGACCCGCAAGGAGGCCGAGGACGCTTGGCGCGTCGTCTCGGAAGAGAACCGCCACAAGGCCGGCGTGCGATTTTCCATCGTCGAAGAACCCTCCCGCGTCCCGGCCTGAGCTCGCTGCTGACCGATCAAGAAACGGCCCAAGGACCAGCGGTCCCATCCGGCTTTGCTGGGTGGGGCCGTTTGGCTTCCCAAAGCGTTTTCAAGCGAAGTGGGTATCGGTTCGCGTCAAGAAAATGCGTCAAAGAACCCAATGCATCCTACAAGTCATTGGGAATAAACGGCCTTTGCGGCCAAACGGGTTACTGATAGGGTTAAACGAGCCGAAGACTCATCCCGACAAGGCCAAACCAACGATGTCAGACGCGCAGAATACCGGCAACGCGAGCGAGATACGACCGACGCGGCTGCGCGATGCGCTCCGCCAGGCGCGGATCGAGGCCGCCGATCGTACCGGCGTCGTGGTCGAGCTGCGCGATGCCGAAGTCGCCAGGCTCGAGATCTTGAACGAGGCGCTCGATCCGTTGTTTGCTCAGGTGCCAGAACACATCGACCTGTTCGATCGCGGCATTAGCCAGGGCGAAACGCCGCGGCTGTGGATCGATGTGGTCGCACATGTGCTGATGGGGCGCGACAAGCGCATCTACCGGTTCGTGCAGGATACGCGGTTCGGCCGCACCGTGCTCGCCGAATCCCATGATGTTCCGGCTATTGTCGATGCCGTCACCGATTACATCGCTCGCCGGATCATCGAGCGCGAGCATGCCATGGTGGTGACGCCGGTGGCCGATTCCGCGTCGACCGGGAAGCGGCGCCGCAGTTTCGGGATGTTCGCGCTTGGGTTCCTCGTCGGCGCGATCGCGCTGTTCGGACTTGCGCTATTTGCAAGCCTGCGGAATTTCTAAAGCATGATCCGGAAAAGTGGACCCCGGTTTTCCCTCGCGACAAATGCGAAGCATTTGCGCGGAGATCATGCTCAATCAAAAACCTAAAGCGCGATGAAGATCTATAATCTCATCGCGCTTTAGAGTAGCCGCGTGCGCTTCAATTCCTGAACCCGCAAATCGTCGCCGATGCCGCGCACCATCTGCTCGCATCGCCAGGCGTTGCCGTCGCGCTCGATGGCGAGCAGATTATAGGCGGCGGCCGGATGGCGGCCGCGGGCGAGGGCGGACGCCGCCGGCACGCCGATCCCCGGTATTTTGCCATCCGGTCCGTCGAACCACATCGTCGAATGAATATGATCGTGCCCGTGCAGAATCAGCTCCACGCCATACCGCTTGAGCAACGTGAGCAGTTTCGATGAATCGGTCAGCCGCTTGGGACGCGAATCCGACCACAACGGATGATGCACCAGCAGCACCCGAAAGGCCTGTTCGGAGGACAGTTTGATCAGGATACGCTCGAGCGCATCGAGCTGGGTACGCCCGAGCCTCCCCGTCGCCATGAACGGCGCGGTCGGCACGGCCGAGGTCAGACCGATCAGCGCCAGCGGTCCGCGGCGGCGCAGAAATGGAAACGTCGCGCCTTCGTTGGGGGCGTCATCGCCGCGCAGATAGTCGGAGAACACCTCGGCAAACCGATGTTGGGTGGCACGGACATAGGCGTCATGATTGCCGGGGATGGCCGTCACCCGATCCGGCGGGCCGACGCCCTTCAGCCAGCTCAGTGCGGGCGCAAACTCCGCCTCGATCGCGAGGTTGACGACATCGCCGGTCATGGCGACGTGATCCGGCGCCTGCGCCCGCAGGTCCGATACCAGCGCGTCGAGCACCTCGCGCCGATAAAACTTGCGGCGGTTGCGGGTCCAGTTGAGATAGCCGAGCACACGCTTGCCGGCCAATTCGGCAAGCCTTGGTGTGGGCAGCGGCGGCAGATGCGGGTCCGACAAATGGGCGAGGGTGAACGCTGCCATCACATGCGCCCCGCCGGAGTCCGCCTGATGCGCGCGGTCATCCCGTTACTTCCCTCGAAATTCCTGCCAAAAACCCGGTCAAAAACCCCGGCAATGTATTGGCAAGTGAACCGCGCTCGCGCAAGGATCAAAAATGATATCGATGGTCCGGTAGTTCGATGGCGGCAGACCTGACAGGCTTGCGAAAGAGGTTCGAGCCATTCTTGCGGCGGGTCTTTCATCTCTATTGGTGGATCGCCCGCGGCATGACGCTCGGGGTCCGCGCGGTCGTATTGGACGACAGCAACAATGTGTTCCTGGTCAAGCACAGCTACGTCTCGGGCTGGCACTTGCCGGGCGGCGGAGTTGAGACCGGCGAAAGCTTTGACGGCGCGCTAAGGCGCGAGCTTTTGGAGGAGGGACGGATTGAATTGACCGGCGATCCCGCCCTGCACGGCCTGTTCTTCAACAGCCATGTTTCCCGCCGTGATCATGTCGCAGTCTACATCGTCAAGCATTTCCGGCAGGATCGTCTGCCCGAACCGAACCACGAGATCGTCGCCTGCGGCTTCTTCGCGCCGGAAGCGCTGCCGGCGGAGACGACCAAGGGCACGCGCCTGCGGATATCGGAAGTGCTCGAGGGCAGGGCGCGCATCGCGACATGGCGTTAGGGACATGGCGTTAGGAGTGGCACCAACGCGAGTTGGCGATTAGGACGATCAGGAAGGCTGTTGTGCTGGTCAATTTCTTCACATCATCGAACGCGTCCCTGGCAGTCAAGATGACGACCGTGAAAATCCTTTGCGGGCTGTTCTGCGTTCTGGTGCTCGTCAGCAATATCTGGTCGATGTCGCGCTGGAACGAAGCGCGCGGCGTCTATGATGATATCTGCTATTTGCGTCAAGCGCATTTGTTCCAGCGCTTCGGATTGTCCGGTTTCGATACCGACATTTCCCGCGACGATGATCGCTATCTCGCCGCGAAATTGAAGGAGATCGGCTTTCCGAGCTGGAGCGATCCATCGACGGCTCCCTGTCACACCCCGATGCCCGCGGCAAACAAGCTCGTGATACAATATCCGCCCGGCACCGGTCTGGTGCTGGCGCTGTTTCCGCCGGGTTTCCAGGTCGTTCCGCTGTATGTCCTGGCGACGACGATCGTGTTCGGCTTTGCGCTCATCGCAATTTCATATGCGCGCTCGACCCCGTTGATCGTGTTCGCCGGCGGCTTTGGCGGCCTTGCCACCTATCTCATGATAAATCCGGCCAAGGCGAGCTATTCGATGGCACCGACGATGGTGGTGTGCGCGTTGGCGGGGTTTCTAACCGCAAAACTCTTTGTCAGCCCGCAGCGCCACCAAGTGCTTCTGACGATCTTGCTTGGTCTGTTGATCGGTATTTCCGTCAATTTCAGGCTGCCAAACCTGTTTTTGTCGGCCGGATACTTCCTGTTCCTTCTCGTTTGCTTCGCGCGCATGCGAAACAAGGAAACGCTGCAGCAAGGCGTAGCGTTCGCCTTGGCGTTCCTCGTCGGCATGGCGCCGACGCTATTTGCAAATGCGATCAACGCCGGCAGCCCGTTTGTCACGACCTATGGCGCCGTCGACGTGGTGCCGCCCGAATTCAGCTTCGGGATCATCTTGCAGTATGTCGCCGACATGCAATTCGTTCTGCTCGCGCTTGCGATTGGGTGGACAGGCTGGATACTGCGTTTGCGCCTCGGGAGCGGTATCCGGCAGCTTGCCCTGGTCACCGCTGGAAATTTGCTGACTAATCTCGCGTTCTTCTTAAGCCACCCCCTGTTCACGCCCTATTATACGGTTCCCATCGCCATGCTTTCACTTTGGAGTCTGCTGTTTGGCACGCTGATGCGGCCGACCATTAAGGAGAAGTGAAGCGATATTGATTTGGCGGCCGCGGACGATGGACCGCGTCACCGCCAGATGCTATCCCGCGCCCCAACATGAATGACCTCTCCCTGACAATATCGCCCGAGACGGCAAAGGATGCCCAGGCGATCGAACGCCTGCACGAGCGCACGTTCGGTCCCGGCCGCTTCGTGCTGAGCGCCTACCGGCTTCGCGAGCATGTCGATCATCTGCTCGATCTGTCGTTTACCGCCCGCATCGGTACGCTGCTGGTAGGATCGGTACGTCAGTTACCGGTATGCATCGGCGATACACCCGCGCTGCTATTGGGCCCGCTGACGGTCGAGCCGCCGTTCCGCCAGCGCGGCGTCGGCCGCGCACTGCTCGATCGCGCGCTCGCGGAAGCCAGGGCAAAAGGCCATCGCCTCGTGCTGCTGGTCGGTGACGATGCCTATTATGGCCGCGTCGGATTCAAGGTGGTCCCGAAGGGACGGGCGATCATGCCCGGTCCGGTCGACTACGATCGCCTGTTGGTGGCCGAACTCACCGACGCCGCGTTCGACGGCGTGTCCGGCGCGATCCGCCCCGATTGGAGCAAGGTGCGCTGACTTTTCCCTCGATGATTCCGTTTGAAGCTTGCGTCTCTTTCAGCTTGCCCCGGAACGCCGCCGGCGCATAGTCGCGGGATGAGTATGGTTGATAATGCGCTGAGCCTGATCACGCTACTGTCGCTCTTCCTTCTCGGCCCCGCTCTCGGGCGCGCCTTGGTGGCATGCGTTCCCCGCTGGCAGGATTGGTCGCTACCGATCCAGCACCTCGTGGTTGGCATCTGCACCATGATTGCGGTGACGGGGATGATCCTTGCCTATGGCGAGCTATGGAAATTCAGTCCCAAGTCGGTTGCTTGGTACAACTGGATCCAGGAAGTGCCAGTGGCCGGCAATGTGAACGTCACCGGTGACTCTCGACGTCAGCCAGCACCTGAGAGTGAAAACCGAACGGTGACCAGAGACCCTGAAAGGCTCGAAAACAAGCGGCCGCGGCGCTGAGGGGGATACAGCCGCCGTGGCAAGATACGATCGTCAATTTGAAGTCCCGACATTACCGATGCATCAGACTCGGCAGGATTCAAACTCATATTTTAGCCTGTCCTTTGGCAGCTTCCTGCCGTGAACACGAGACGGCTGTCGCGCCTCTCATTCAATTTCCACGGACGCTGAGGACCGCCGTCGATAAGCATATGCACGCCCTGAACCACGAAGCGCTGGTCGTCGTCCTTCATCGCAATGATACCCTTCATTCGAAGGATGTCGGTTCCGATTTCCTGAGTGACCTTCGAAATCCAGGGAATGAACCGAGCGGGGTCGAGCGGGCGGCTAGCGGTGAGGCATAGGCTGCCGATCTCTTCGTCGTGTTCATTGTCGTGTTCTTCGGCGAGAAATCCCGGTTCGATCTCGAGCACGCGGTCGAGACTGAAGGCATCGCGGCCGAGCACTTTGCCCAGATCGACGTCGCAGCGTTCGGTGCGATGGATGCCGGCATAAGGATTGATGCGGCGAATGCGCGCTTCGACCGAGGCGAGATCATCTCCTGTGGCCAAATCGGTCTTGTTGAGGAGGACGATATCGGCGAAACCAAGTTGCTCCTGCACCTCCGGGGCGCGATCAATCTCGCCGAGCAGGTGTTTGGCGTCTGCCACGGTCACAATGGCATCGAGTTTGGTCTGGCGGCGGACATCTTCATCGACAAAGAAAGTCTGCGCGACGGGCGCGGGATCGGCCAGCCCCGTCGTTTCGACGATGATGCCATCCATGCGACGGCTCTTGCGCCGCATCAGGCCGTTAAGAATCCGGATCAGATCGCCGCGTACCGTGCAGCAGATGCAGCCGTTGTTCATTTCGAAGATCTCTTCTTCCGCATTGACGATGAGATCATTGTCAATTCCGATCTCGCCGAACTCATTGACAATGACGGCATAGCGCTTGCCGTGCGCTTCCGAGAGGATTCGGTTGAGCAGCGTGGTCTTTCCGGAGCCGAGATAGCCGGTGATCACGGTGACGGGAGTCTGGTTCGGCGCCGCCTGCATGGGATCGTCCTTTGCCGATGTTGAAATTGGTTGCGCGCCCGCCGACAGTGACGCGCGAGCGAAGGTCATTTCGGCTTCGATGGAGGCTCGGACAGGCTGGTGCGTACAGCCAATGGCGCAAGCGCATCGCAAAGGTCCGCCTCAGTGATCTGCTCGAATGGCTTGTCGATTTTGACGGCCTCGGTTGGCCGTGTCGGATGCATGATGAGCACGATGGTTCGGACGCCACCGCAACCAGGATCGCCGCAATCGCGTTCGCTGATGGTGACAATCGTTTCATCATCGGCGTTGATGGCAGTCCGCGCCTGCTCTTTCAATTTAAGCACCGCGTTCCATCGGTGGTTCGACGTTTTTCTTGGGAAGAAAAGAACAGCCATGTTCACCAGCCGGTCTGAGGACACCAATTTGGATGTAATGTTATAACATTACATCCATGAGATCAATGAGCTTGTGGATGGATGTCGATGGCTCCGCAACAATTCCCTGGTGGCCGCGTTGATGACATTCGATCAATAATCAAGCGCTCGCAGGGAACATTGCCGATGGCGACATGCACCGAGAAACACCATACCAACCACACTCACCAACATGGGCCGGGTTGCGGGCACACCGCAATTCGCCATGACGGCCACGTGGACTATCTCCATGACGGCCATCTTCATCACATGCACGAGGATCACGTCGACGAACATGTGATCGCGGTCGACGCAACGAATCCCGCGAAATGCACGCCTCAAGTCCACTGTTCACACGCACACGGTCCAAACTGCGGGCATCAAGCGGTGCCGCACGGTGATCATGTCGACTATCTTGTAGACGGCCGACTTCATCATCCGCACGGCGATCATTGCGATGATCACGGGCCCGTGCAGTTAGCCTGAGGGCGTCCACGACGGTGATTGAACCGTGCGAGCTGGCCCATTTCTGAGTTGCGCCGGTCGGCGGCTCAGATCTTCTGCGAGATGCCGGCAAAGAAACCACGACGCGGCCCGAACTGGGGCGCGAACACGCCGATGCCGGAGCCGTCCCTGATTTCGTAGATCTTGTCGAAGACGTTCACCACGTCGAACCGGACCGTGGTCGGCTTGTTCGGCGCGACGATGTAGAAGTCGTGCGACACGCCCATGTTGACCTGGGTGTAGGACGGTACGTGATCCAGGTTGACAAAGCCGGAACGAAGCCCGCTGCCATAGATCATCGAAGCGGAAAACCGCGTATCTTTCCACAAATACGAAGCACCGGCCGATGCCGTCAAGACCTGGCTGTGATCGGTGTAGATATAGTGGTTGGCAATATAGGCGAGTTCGTCCGCACCAAACAGGAACTGGTTAGAGACCACGTTCGTGCCAAGCTGGCGTGCCCAAGCAACGTTGCCGTACATCCGAAGATTGCCCATTGCATAGAGCGCCTTGAATTCGAGGCCGAGATTGTTCGCTTTGGCATAGTTGAATCCGTCGAGGACGTAGGCCTGGCCGAACTGCCCATCATCCAGCAGATCGCGCGCGAGTTTGAGATAGCCATCAAGGCCGACTTCGAGGCCCGGAACCGGCCAGACCTTCTGCACCACGCCCGCATCAAACACATGGGCGCGTTCCGGCAGCACCGGATCGTTCTGGGTCACCTCGGGGGCTATCACCGTGCCCTGCGTGAGTGCGATATTGGTCGGCGCGGCAATCACCTGCTGCGGCGGCGTGAAGGTCCGCGCGTAGCCGGCGTGGACGGTGGTGCCCTCCTGGGGCACCCAGGTCAGGCTCGCGCGCGGGCTGAACTGGTTGGCGTCGACATATTGCCACATCTGGTCGAAGCGCAAGCCGACGTTCAGCGTCAGATTGTTGGTGATTTTCCATTCGTCCTGCACATAGCTGCCGAACAGCCAGCCGAGCTTGGAGCTGGAATCGAAGAGGGTGACAGGGGGCAGCGGGACGCCGGTAGGATCGAACGCCTGGCCGTTCACCGGATCGCCCGGGAAAGTGGTGTTGATGCTCGTGACGAGCGAGCGCTCGGCGCTCGTGGTGAATCCAAACCGAAGCGTATGAGAATCGGCTACGCGCCAGGCGGTATCCTCCTGGATGCCGTTAACATAGCTCTGACGGTACACGCTGGATGACACGCCATTGATGAGCAGATCGCCGATCGGGTCGGGCCAGAAGTGAAGCTGGCTATAGCGGTTGAAATAGGAAATCTGGTAGTCGATCCCTTCGGCTGAATGCTGATAAGCGACGACATTGAAGTGGTTGATCTCCTGTTGGCGCTCATTGAGCAAGGCGGAATCGAAGGTGGACTGAGTGGGCGTCGCAAAGCTGGTGGGCTGTCCCGGATTGTTGGGAATCTGATACAGCGAGTTCGATGTGCCGCTGATCCAGGTCAGCCGGCTCTGCGGATCGAGCACGGTGGAGAGATAGAGAAATCCCTTTTCCTGCTGTGTCCGGTCGTGAATGGCTTCGTTCGCGGGTGTCGGATTCTCGATGCCGAGGTTGTTGTAGAGATAGCGGCCCGACACATAATACTGGGTTTGTCCGACCGTTCCGCCGTACTCGGCGAAAGGCGTGATGGTCTGATGGCTCCCGCCATAGACGCCGACTTTGCCTGTATTATCGAACGCGTCCGCCTTGGTCTGGATGTCCAGCACGCCGGCGGTGCGCAAGCCATATTGCGCCGGCAACGCGCCGGTGAGCAGCGCCATAGTGCCGACGATGCCGGTGTCGAGGATCTGGCCGAAGCCGCCGACGCCGTCGGGCAGCATGATGCCGTTGATGCGATATTGCAGGTTGGCGTGTTCGTTGCGCACATGCAGCTCGCCGCTGGCGGCCGAATCCTGCGTCACGCCGGGGAATTGCAACAGCGCTTTGTCGAGCGTCGTGTTGTTTCCCTGCGGCAGCGCTTCGATGTTCTGATGGCTGACCTGATACGAGTTGGCGCCGATCGAGGTCATGATGGTTTTCCGGGCCTCGTCGAATTTCTCGTTCTGGCCGGCAACCACCTGCTCCGGGGTCTGCGGCAGCGGGGCGGCGGGCGTCTCGCGACGTTTTCCCGTCACTACCCGCGTCTTCGGGCGGCGCGGCGGTTGCGCCCGCTGCTCCGGTCGTACGACGGTGATGCCGGGCAGGTTAGTGGAGCCGCCGCCGGCAGTCTGCGACATCGCGGTACCGCCCAGACCGAGGAGCAACGACGCCGAGCTTGAGAGGAGGAAGGTACTTCTTACAAAGCGCGTCATTTGTCCCGATCCTGATTAAACCACAGCCGAATTCGTTGTCATCAACGGGATTCGATGGTGCCTGCCGTCGTTGCGCGACGGGTCGATTCCAAGGAGCCCGTCGCTCACCACGCAACGCGTGCGGCGATCGCCAAGCGTTGATCGAACGACGTCAGGAGGCGGGAGGAGCGCGGGGCTGGAAAGCCGTGCCCGCCGATTTCAGATGAACGAACTCGGCGTCGGTGGTCAGGTACAGAAATTCGACCGCCTGCGGCAGCAACAACAGCGGCGGTGTGGCGAACACCACCGTGCTCGCCATCGCGACGACGGCACAGATCGCGCAGATGTCGCTCGGCTGGTGATCGCGGTCGTGATTGGCGGGTGACGGCTGTGGCTGTTGCGCGGTTTGGCCGCTGGAAGCAGCGAGGCCCTTGGTCGAATCTGGCTGCGTCAGGCCCGATTGAACGAGCGGCGCCGCCTCACTTGCGGGGAGCCAGTGAACGTGTCCGAACGACAGCGTGAGCTGGACGGCGAACGCAAACAGCGCAAGCCGCGCGCCGTGCCTGATGTTCGACCGGAACCACTTCATCGCCAAACGTCCTCACATCGGACAAGCAAACTTCGGACCACCCGATGTTACAACATAACATCGCAGGCGTCGGCAGATGGTGTCAATGTAACGGCCCTGCCACGAGCAAGGTTTGGCAATGGTGTGACCTTCCTGCAACGCGCGCCGCAAGCGGGCTCGGTCAGCGTCCCTCGCGCAGCCAGGTCGCGGCGAAGGCGCCGAGCAGCAGCAGCAGGCCGATCAGGCCGGCGAACATCGGCAGCACCCCGACGCCTTTGACGACGCTGGCGTCGCGCATCTTCACGCCCATCCAGCCGTCGCCATGGAAGACGCTCGACGCGCGCACCGGCACGATGCGCGGAAGATCGATGCTTCCGCCGTCGACCACGCGCCGCGCGTCGCCGCCGGTCGCCTGCGCCAAGGGCTTCAAGGTGTCAGGCGTGGAGGTGACTTCGGAAAATTCCTTCGGATTGGTTGGGCCGACATTGATCAGGGCTTTCAGCGTGCCATCGGTCGCCTGCCACAGGCCAAGCTCGTTCGCCGGCAACGTCGCGCGCCATTCGCCGGGCTCGCCCTCGCTCAAGGTCAATTCGCGCGTGGCGCCGGAAGGAGATGTCACCGTCACCGGTGTGACGCTGTCGGCCATGGTTTGCCGCACCACGGCGAGATCCTTGCCCTGCAGCTGCATCCGCAGCGCTTCCTCGTCGAGGTCGGGCTGTTTCATCAGCCAGTGCGACATCCGCCGCAGCAAATCGAGATGCGGTCCGCCGCCTTCATAGCCGCGCGCCCACAGCCAGATGTGATCGGACAACAAGAGCGCGACACGGCCCTCGCCAAACCGCGACAATAATAGCAGCGGCTTGCCGTCGGCGCCGGTCATGACCGGCGGGTTGATCGCATTCTTGGTATCGACGGTGCGGAAGAACCGGCTCCAGTGCGGCGGCTCGGAGGCGGCGCCTTCCAGCCCGCGCGTCACTGGGTGGCGTTTGCCGGCGTCGCTCAGATGCGCGTAATACGGCTTCTCGGTAACGCCGACCGGTTCGGCTGGCAGCACCGAATCCAGCGGCGTGCGCCAGATGCTGGTGGTCGACGCATAATCCGGGCCCGCCGACACCAAAACCGCGCCGCCGGATCGAACATACTGCGCGATGTTGTCGAAATAAGCGATCGGCAACACGCCTTGGCGCGCGTAGCGGTCGAAGATGATCAACTGGAATTCGTTGATCTTCTGCTGGAACAATTCGCGGGTCGGAAACGCGATCAGCGACAGTTCGTTGATCGGGGTGCCGTCCTGCTTTTCCGGCGGCCGCAAAATCGTGAAATGCACGAGATCGACGCTGGCGTCGGATTTCAACAAGTTGCGCCAGGTGCGCTCGCCGGAATGCGGCTCGCCGGAGACCAGCAGCACGCGGAGTTTGTCGCGCACGCCGTCGATCGCGACGACCGCCCGGTTATTCACCGGCGTCAGCTCGCCTTCGAGAGGCGAGGCCTCGATCTCGACGATGTTCGGTCCGGCATGCTTGATGTCGATGTCGACACTGGCGGTCTGGCCGCTCGAGAGCGTGCGCTCGCTGATGGTCTCGCCGTCACGGCGTACCGTGATCCGGGCGCGCTCGCCGGTGACGCCCTGATCGTCCAGCCGATAGGTGATGGTTTGGGACTGCCCGACAATGCCGAAGCGGGGCGCAGCGGTAATCGCGATGCGGCGGTCGCGCTCGTCCTTGCGCCCG
>VAZV01000199.1 GCA_005884765.1 Alphaproteobacteria bacterium | reverse complement strand
CGCCATGGTCTCGGGGCTTGTGCCTGGCAACTGGGCCGTCACCTGAATGGTGGGAAAGTCGACTTGCGGCAGCGGCGCGACCGGCAACAGCAAATAGGCGACGAGGCCGACCATTGCGAGGCCCGACATCGCCAGCGCGGTTGCGATCGGCCGCCGGATGAAGGGTTCGGAGATATTCGTCATGCGCGCCCCGCCTTTACTCTCGGCCTTGTACCGTGGAGGCCGTGCGTTCGCGCGCGGCAGGCGCTGGTGTGGCCACGATGTGGGTGCCGGGACGCAGCTTGTAGTGGCCGTCGACCACGATGGTTTCACCGGCGGAGAGGCCGCTCTCGATCAGCGCCTCGCCGTTGCGGCTGGCGGCGATCCGCACCGGGCGGGTCTCGACGGTGGAATCCTGCCGGACCACGAAGGCGTAAGCGCCATTCGGTCCCGACTGTACCGCCGCTTCCGGTACGATCGGCCCGCGGCGCACGCCCAGCACCAGGCGGGCGCTCACGAACTGGCCGGGCCAGAGTTGCCCGTCCAGATTTTGAAAGATCGCCTTGAGCCGGACCGAGCCGGTAGCTTGATCGATCTGGTTGTCGATCAGCTCGAGACGGCCTTCGGCGAGCTTGATGCGGTCGTCCTGATCGTAGGCGGATACTGCGAGCGAGGAGCGCCGCGTCGCATCGATGATTTCAGGGAGATATTTCTGCGGCAGCGTGAAGATCACGCTGATCGGCGCCATCTGCGTGATAACGACGAGCCCGCTCGAATCGGTGGCGTGGACGATGTTGCCCTGATCGATCAGGCGGATGCCGGTGCGGCCCGCCAGTGGTGAGACGATCGTGGTATAGGCGAGCTGCACGCGCGCGTTGTCGATCACCGCCTGGTCACGCGCGATCGCGGCCTGGTACTGCGCGACCAGCGCCTTCTGGGTGTCGACGCTCTGGCGGGTGGCGAATTCCTTGACGACGAGCGAGCTGAAACGCTCGAGATCGAGCTTGGCATTGGCGAGCAGCGCCTCGTCGCGCGCCTTGTCGGCCTCGGCTTGATGCAGTTGCGCTTCGTATGGACGCGGGTCGATCTGCGCCAGCACGTCGCCCACCTGAACGTCCTGGCCCTCGTGAAAGGCGATCTTTTGGACCTCGCCGTCGACCCGCACTTTCATGGTCACGGTGTTGTAGGCCTGGACCGTGCCGAGGCCGGTGCGCGAGATCGAGAATTCCTCGCTTCTCACGATGCCCGCCGTCACGGGCACCGGCCGTGCCGGCGGCGCACCCGGGCTTGCGGCGGTCGTGCTTCCCGAGGGAAGAAGACCTGCGTGCCACAGATAGGCTCCCGCCGCGGCGGCCAAAACGACGGCAGCGCCCGCCATCCACCATCTTGGACGTTTCATCGTCGCGGTCCCGTCATGGACAATCCCTGCAGCACCAATTCAGCTATTGACTATAAAAACAATAGTGACAGCTCAGTCAATAGTCATTGGCGCGCAAACCGGCGCAAGCCGGTCGCGGAAGCGCCAAGGAAATGGCATGTCACCATAAATTGACCATCAAGCAGGCCGGCATCGGCGACCGCGATGATCCGGACGCCGCACCATCCAGTGTCGCAGCGCTCACGTGACAGCGAGTGGGGCGCTGCCGCTAGGACGCCGCCTTGGCGGCGGCTTTGCCGCGCTGGACCGGACGGCGCTTCAACGCCTCATCGGCCTGCGCCAGATGCCGGAAGGCTTCCTCGTGATGGAGGCCCTTGTTCAGCTTGCCGGCGAGATTGCGCATGCCCCATCGGCCGAGCGCGAGCACGACGATGCCCAGTTCGCGGCCCTGGTCGGTGAGGGTGTAGGCGGCGCGCGGTGGATGATCCGAATAGAAGTCGCGGCGCACCAGACGGTGGGCTTCAAGCGTCTTCAGTCGATCCGAAAGGACATTGGGCGCCATCCCTGGAAGGCGCTCCTGGAAATCCTGAAAACGCATGGTGCCCGAAAGCAGGTCGCGAATGATCAGAAGGGTCCAGCGCTCACCCACGATGTCGAGCGTTCGGGCCACGGGACAGGTGAGGTCGAGATTGGTCTTTGTCATTTTGGAACTCGATCTTCGTACAACTGCGAGTCAAATCAATCAGTTGCTTTTACATAGTCAATACTGGTCTGAAATGAAACCCTGCGACCGGGCTTTCCCGGCGGAACGCCGCGCCGGGAGAGATCGCCGACCATCCGCCGGGCCGGCCCCGTGCTGGTCGGAACCGGGGACCCGCGGACGAATCGGGAGATGTCAGGTGACCGCAAAAAGCGCTAGATTTGGGAATAGCTTCTCGCAGCAACCAGTCACGGCGGTCGATGTCGGACTTGCCGCGCTGTGCGTGAGGTCGACTGATGCGGATCAGTTTGAAGCATATTTCTGTACTACCGCTTATTGCGGTGCTGGCCCACCTCTGCGGCGCAGCGCTGGCCGATGAGACACTCGAGGCCGGGACGACCGACAGCGAAATCCGGATCGGAAACATCATGCCGTACACCGGTCCGTTGGCCGCGTTTTCGACCATCGGCAAGACTGAAGCCGCCTATTTCGACATGATCAATGAGCGCGGCGGCATCAACGGCCGCAAGATCAAGTTCATTTCCTATGACGACAGTTCCGATCCGGCAGCGGCGTTGGAGCAGACCAGGAAGCTGGTCGAGACCGACAAGGTGCTGCTGGTGTTCGGATCGTTCGGCACGCCGGGCAACCTGGCCGTACGTCCTTATCTGAACGCGCGCAAGATACCACAGCTCTTCCTCGCCTCCGGCGACGAAGAGTGGAGCAATCCCAAGGCGTTTCCCTGGACCATGGGCTGGCAGCCCGCATTCCACGCCGAGGGGCGGATTTATGCCAACTACATCCAGGCATCCTACCCGGAGCGCAAGATCGCGGTGCTCTGGCAGAACGACCAGTTCGGACGCGACCTGTTCAGGGGATTGCAGGAAGGGCTCGGCGACTGGGCACGGATGATCGTATCCGACATCTCATTCGATGTTTCCGACAAATCGATCGATTCCCAGATCGACCTCCTCAAGGATTCCGGTGCGGAAATCCTGCTGTTTGACGGGGCGCCGGCCATCGCCGCGCTCGCGATCCGCCGGATGGCCGAACTCGACTGGCACCCGGTGTTTCTGCTCGACAACGTTTCGGCCTCGATCGCCAACGCGCTGCGGCCGGCCGGACTCGAGAATTCGATCGGAGTGATCTCGACCTCGTTTCTGAAGAATGCCGGCGATCCCGCCTGGAAGGACGATGCCGGCATGAAGGACTGGTCGTCCTTTATGGAAAAGTACTATCCCGACGGCAACAAGGAAGACGGCAACGCCCTGTTTGGTTATGCCGCCGCCGAAACCCTGGTCCAGGTGTTGACGCAATGCGGCGACGATCTCTCGCGGGAGAACGTGATGCGGCAGGCGGCATCGCTGAAGGATTTTCGGGGCTCGATCCTGCTGCCGGGCATTGCGGTCAACACCGCTCCGGACGATTTTCGCCCGATCGAGCAGATGCGGCTGGTGCAATTCGATGGCGGCACCTGGCAGCCGATCGGCGATATGATCGAAAGCGCGTTTCTCGGCAGCGGGAACAAATAATCCCGCGGGGTGTCATATTCGCAAGCAGGGAACGGAGGGAGCAGCCATGGCAGAAGCGCAAACCCCGCCACCCGGACCCGATCTCACCCAGGGCGTTGCAGCCGATTTCCCAGGCGACACCTTGCTTGGCCACGTCGGCGATCAGGAGGTCGTGTTGGCCCGCACGGGTGCTACAATCCACGCCATCGACGCGCATTGCAGCCATTACCACGGACCGCTCGCCGAGGGGCTCGTGGTCGGCGAAACCATTCGCTGCCCTTGGCATCACGCCTGCTTCGATTTGCGCAGCGGAGAGGCCACGCGCGCGCCGGCTCTTAATGCGCTCTCGGTCTGGCAGGTCGATCATGAGCGCGACCGCATCTTTGTCCGGCGAAAGCGCGAACAGCCGGTCGCACGCGGCAAACCGCCGGTCGATGCACCCGGCAGGATCGTGATCGTCGGCGGCGGCGCGGCGGGCTTTGCCGCGGCCGAGATGTTGCGGCGCCAGGAGTTTCGCGGCGATATCGTCATGCTCAGCGACGATGCGGCCGCGCCGGTCGATCGGCCGAATCTGTCGAAGGATTATCTGGCGGGCAGCGCGCCGGAGGACTGGGTGCCGCTGCGCGCGGACGATTTCTACACCGATGCCAATATCCAGCTTCGGCTCGGAACGAGCGTCGCCTCGATCGACACCAAAGCGCGCAACGTCGTTCTCGCCCGCGGCGACAGCGTCGCCTATGATCGCTTGCTGCTGGCGACCGGCGCCGAGCCCGTGCGGCTTTCGATCCCCGGTGCCGACCAGCCGCATGTCCATATGCTGCGCTCGCTCGCTGACTGCCGCGCCATCATCCGCAATGCCAAGGGCGCGCGGCGCGCGATCGTGATGGGTGCGAGCTTCATCGGCCTTGAAGTGGCGGCGGCGCTGCGCGTCCGCGGCATCGAGGTTCATGTGGTAGCGCCGGAACAGCGGCCGATGGAGCGCATCCTCGGATCCGAGATAGGCGATTTCGTCCGCAAGCTGCACGAGGAGCACGGCGTTATCTTCCATCTCGGCGATACCGTCGCGGCGATCGAGGGTCACAACGCCACGCTCAAGAGCGGCGGATCGCTCGAGGCCGATCTCGTCGTGGTTGGCGTCGGGGTGCGTCCACGGCTGGCGCTTGCCGAGCAGGCAGGCCTCAAGCTCGATCGTGGCGTTGTCGTCGACGCTTATCTCGAGACCAGCGTTCCCGGCATCTATGCCGCCGGCGATATCGCGCGCTGGCCAGACCCGCATTCGGGTGAGAATATCCGCGTCGAGCATTGGGTGGTGGCCGAGCGCCAGGGACAGACCGCCGCACAGAACATGCTGGGACAGCGCCAGGCGTTCGACGCGGTGCCCTTCTTCTGGAGCCAGCACTACGATGTGCCGATCAATTACGTTGGCCATGCCGAAAAGTGGGACGAGATCGCGATCGACGGGGACGTCGCGGCGCGTGACTGTCTGTTGCGCTACAAAGCCAAGGGCAGGGTGCTCGCGGTCGCCTCGATCTACCGCGATGTCGCAAGCCTGCAGGCCGAGCTTGCGATGGAGCAAAATGCGCCGGTTTGACGGCATCAAATACGCGTGTTACGCGGCCCTTGTGTTCACGCACTTTCTTGACAGGGCGGGGCTGCCCAGCTTCCTTTGATGTCGCTTGTGACGTCTTTGGGCTCCACTCGGTTTGAACAAGAATGCAAAACGAACCTGCAGCTGTCAGGCGGCGTGATCTGCTCGCGCTGATAGGCACTATAGCCGGCAGCGCCGCGATGTATCACGCGATGACGAGCCTGGGGTTCGCGTCGGAATCTCCCTACCAAGGCCCGATCAAGCTGGAGGGCGATCCAAAGGGCGCTTCCGTTCTCGTCCTGGGCGCCGGATTAGCCGGCATGACGGCGGCGCTTGAGCTGCGCAACGCCGGCTACAAGGTCCAAATCCTGGAATTCAACAATCGGCCAGGCGGCCGCAACTGGACCCTGCGCGGCGGCGACAGCTTCACCGAACTCGGCGGCTTCACGCAGACCTGCGACTTCGAAAGCGGTCTGTATATCAACCCCGGGCCGTGGCGAATTCCCTATCACCACCGCGCGCTGCTCGACTATTGCAGGCGCCTCGGGGTTTCGCTCGAACCCTTCATTCAGCTCAATTATAACGCGTTGATCCATGCCTCGCGGGCGTTTGGCGGCGCGCCGCAGCGGATCCGCGCCATCAGGGCGGATTTTCAGGGCCAGGTTTCAGAGCTGCTTGCCAAGGTGACCCAGCAAGGCAGGCTCGACGAAGCCGTGACCAGGGAAGACCAGGAAATCCTGTTGCAGGCGCTGAGGTCGTGGGGCGCGCTCGATCGCGACTACAGGTACAAGGCCAATCTGATCTCGGCGCAATTCCGCGGCTATGCCAGGGCTCCGGGTGGTGGGCTGGATGCCCTGCCGCTGCCGGGCGAACCGCTCGCCTTGTCGGATATCCTGAAATCGCGGGTTTGGCGCTATCTGTTGAACTTCGCCAACTATAATTTTCAGACCACGATGTTTCAGCCAGTCGGCGGCATGGACATGATCGGCAAGGCGTTCGCAAGAGAGGTCGGCGACCTTATTCGTTACAATTGCAAGGTGACGCGAATTCAGCAGAACGACCGCGGCGTCACCGTCAGTTATGTCGATACCGCGAGCCCGGCGGCCGTGCGGCAGGCGCAGGCGGATTGGTGCATTTGCACGATTCCGCTGTCGATCCTCAGCCAACTGCCGGTCGACGTCAGCGCTGCCGTGAAGTCAGCCATCGATGCCGTGCCCTATGCAGGTTCGGTCAAGATCGGCCTGCAATTCAAGCGCCGATTCTGGGAGGAGGACGAGGCGATCTACGGCGGCATCAGCTATACCGACTTGCCGATCCGCCAGATCGCCTATCCCAACACCGGCTTCAACCGTTCGGGGCGCGGCGTGCTGCTCGGCGCTTATATCTTCGACGGCGCCAACGCCTATGAATTTACCGCAATGACGCCGGCCGAGCGGGTGGCACGCGCGATCGAGTTCGGCGCCATGATCCATCCGCAATATGCGGCCGAATATGAAAACGGCATTGCCGTGGCATGGCATAGGGTGCCGTTTGCGCTCGGTTGCAGCGGCGACTGGAGCGAGGAGGCGCGCATCACGCACTATCGCAATCTGTGCCAGATCGACGGACGGATCGCGTTGGCGGGTGAGCATGCGTCCGCGCTTCCGGCATGGCAGGAGGGAGCTATTCTCTCCTCGCTCGATGCCATTACGCGGCTGCATGATCGCGTGATGAGGACGTGATGCAGCAAAGTCGGCCCAGTTCGAGAACATGGAGGCTTGGTGCCGCGGCGCTGCTTGCATCGCTGTCGGCCGCGGTGTCTGCCCAGGACGACAGGACGTTCAGCTCCGGCTACCGGTTTGTCGAAATGACCGGCGAGGAACTGTTCGCCAATGTCTGTCAGGGTTGTCACATGAGGGATGCCGGGGGTGCAATCGGCGCCGGATCCTATCCGTCGCTGGCCGACAATCGCAATCTCGAAGCCGCCGGCTATCCCATCTCACTCGTCGTCAACGGAAGGCGCGGCATGCCGCCGTTTGGCGATATGATGACGGATGGCCAGATCGCCGCCGTCGTGAACTATCTGCGGACGCATTTCGGCAACAGCTACCAGGACGTGGTGACCGCCAAGGACGTCCGGGACGCTCGCCGTTGAAAACGGAGACAGCGATGGGATCGAGGACAGAGTTGGCTGGAAAAACCCGATGGAAGTTTCCGGCAATCCTGCTTTCGGTTCTCTTCGTTGCCGGCGGCGTGAGTGCCGAAGAGCTGACGCCGTCGCAGCAGCTCGCGCATGATATCTACAAGGAGCTCATCGAAATCGATACCACCACCGCGACCGGCGATACCGCGCGCGCGGCGGAAGCGATGGCGGCGCGGCTCGATGCCGCCGGCTTTGCGGAGGCCGACGTGCATGCGCTCTCGCCCGCGCCACGCAAGGGCAACCTGGTGGCCCGTCTACACGGCAGCGGGGCGCGCAAGCCGATCCTCTTGGTTGCGCATCTCGATGTCGTTCCGGCTATCCGCGACGACTGGTCGGTCGAACCGTTCCAGCTCACCGAGAACGACGGCTACTTCTATGCGCGCGGCAGCGCGGACGACAAATATATGGCGGCTTCCTTTATCGCCAATCTCATTCGCTACAGGAACGAGGGCTACAAGCCCGATCGCGACATCATCGTCGCGCTCGAGACCGACGAGGAAATCTTCGACCGCGATGGCCTCGGCATCCAGTGGCTGCTTGAGAACCACCGCGACCTGATCGATGCCGAATTCGCGCTCAACGAGGGCGGCGGGGTCGGGTTGAAGGATGGCAAGCCGATCAGGAATAGCGTCCAGACCAGCGAGAAGGTCTCGCTGACCTACCAGCTCGAGGTCAAAAATCGTGGTGGCCACAGCGCGGTGCCGGTCAAGGACAACGCGATCTACCACCTGGCGGAAGGTCTCGTGCGGCTTTCAAGATTCAGTTTCCCGCCGCGCCTCAACGACACGACGCGGGCGCTTTTCGAGCGGTCGGCGCAATTTGAAAATCCGCAGATCGCGGCCGACATGCGCGCCGTCATGTCGGACAAGCCGGACCCGGCGGCAATGTCGTTTGTCCGGCTCGCCGTCAATCCGGTCTACAACGCGTTGCTGCGCACCACTTGCGTCGCGACCATGCTCGAGGGCGGCAATGCGGTGAATGCGTTGCCGCAGCTCGCCAGCGCCAAAGTCAACTGCCGCATCATGCCGGGCGAATCCGTCGACGAGGTCAAGGCGACGCTGGAGCGCGTGCTGGCCGATGACCAGATCACGGTCACGCAACTCGACAAAGCCACACTCAGCGCGCCATCCGCGCTCAACCAGGAAATCATGGGCGCGATTGAAAAATTGTCGGGTGAATTCTGGCCCGGCGCGGTTGTGCTGCCGGTCATGAGCGCGGGCGCCACCGATGGCAGTTTCCTGCGCAATGCCGGGATCCCGACCTATGGCCATTCCGGCATGGCGATCGACATCGGCGAATTTCGTATTCACGGCAAGGACGAGCGTGTTCCCGTGAAGTCGTTCTACCAGGGCAACGAATATCTCTATCGTCTGGTGAAGACGCTGTCCGGCGGCGGAAACAAATAGATTACCTGCCTGCAATCTTCCCGCTGGCAATGTGCGCCCGGCTTCCTAAATTGGGCTGGTCTTTCTTTGAGGCATTTCGGGAGAATCTTAATGATCCTGAAGAGCGCTTTTCTCGGATTTGTTTGCACTGTATTGCTGGCCTCGTACGGCGTATCGGTTGCCGACGAGTATCGTCCCGACCAGTTCCTCGGTCTTGATCTTTCGCAAGCGGTGCTTTCGCCGAAGCTGCTGGGGCCGACTACCGAATTCGCGCCGGTTGCGGTCGAGGCCGAAACCGAGCCCGCAGCGGCCGAGGCCGCGCAAGCGCGCGAGGAACCAAAGGCCGAACCCAGGATCGTCATACCGAGAACCCGCGTGGAGCATGTTGTGCGTGCGAAGCCGCACGGGCTGGCCCGAACCAAAGTCGCTCGGCGGCACGGCAACGCGCTCAATGCGCAAGCCTTCGACACGCGGATCCAAGCATGGCCGTGCAAGTCCGGCGGCATCTGCAACTGGAAGCCGTCAGCCGAATAAGCCCCGCGGCGCGTTGTTCCCGAGTCATCCGTCTGTCGCAAAACCGTTGACGCAGAGTCAAAAAACCGTCGGCCGGGAGTCAAGTTGAGCGGGCAACCTTCGTCGTGATTCGACGAAGGTTTTCCGAATGGCGATTGCGATAGGCGCGAAGCGGGCCCTGACCAGACGTCAGTTACTGGTCCGCTCGGCCTCCGCGGTTGCCCTTGCGGGGTTAGGGGGTCTCGCGAAGCCCTATCTCAGCCGTGCTGCCGATCGCCCGCAAATTTCGGGCGGCATTCAGTCGGGCGATGTTTCCGCCGGCTCCGCCGTGGTGTGGGCGCGCACTGATCGGCCTGCGCGGATGCAGGTGGAATGCTCCACCGTCGAAAGCTTCAACACCATCCTTTGCGCGGCATCATCCGAGGCGCTCCCCGACCATGACTTCACCTCGAAAGCGCTGCTGGAAAATCTTCCCGCCGGGCAGGACATCTTCTATCGGGTGCGCTTTACGGACCTCGTCGGAAGCGGCATCGCCGGCGAAACAAGGGTCGGGCATTTTCGCACCGCGCCCTCGGTGCATGATTCTATTTCGTTCGTCTGGTCCGGCGATACCGCAGGCCAGGGCTGGGGCATCGATCCATCCCGCGGTGGCATGCGCACCTACAAGACTATGCTGGAAAACCGTCCCGACTTCTTCATTCATTCCGGCGATCACATCTACGCCGACTGCCCGGTGCCCTCGGAACTGAAGCTGCCGAACGGTCAAATCTGGCGCAACGTCGTGACCCCGGAGAAATCCGAGGTCGCGCATAGCCTCACACAATTTCGCGGCAACTATAAATATAACCTGCTCGACAAGCACTTGCGCGCCTTTCATGCGCAGGTGGCAATGTTCGCCCAATGGGACGATCATGAAGTGACCAACGACTGGTCGCCGATCGGCAGTGTCGACGCGACCGGGTACGACGAGGACGGCACCTCGCGCCTGGTGGCGCGTGCGCGCCGTGCGTTTTTCGAATTCATGCCGGTCCGGCCTGTCGCCGGGCAAGCCGGCCGCGTCTATCGCAAAATCGGATATGGGCCGCTGCTCGACGTGTTCCTGATCGATATGCGGAGTTACCGCGATTCGACCTGGAACAAGCGTGACGACCACAGCGACGCCTATATCCTGGGGCCGGCACAGCTCGCCTGGCTGAAGCGTGAGCTAGCGGCGTCCAATGCGATCTGGAAGGTGATTGCCGCGGACCTGCCGATCGGCCTGATCAGCGAGGACGCAATAGCGCTAGGCGACGGCCCGCCCGAACGGCGCGAACACGAGATCGCCGATCTGTTGTCGTTCATCAAACGCGCACGCGTCAGGAATACGGTGTGGCTGACGGCCGACATGCACTACACGGCTGCGCATTATTACGATCCGAACCGCGCGGTATTTTCCGATTTCGAGCCGTTCTGGGAATTCGTCTCGGGCCCGCTGCATGCGGGGACGTGGGGACCGGGCCAGCTCGACAACACGTTCGGGCCTTCTGCAATGTTCCAGAAGGGATGCAGCGCGGAGCAGGGTGAAAACCTCGCACCTTGTTTCGGGCTGCAATTCTTCGGCCGTGTCGAGATCGACGGGAGGTCCGGCGTCATGACGGTGACGCTGAAGGATGTCGACAATCGCGACCTTTGGTCGGTCGGCATCGAACCGCGGCCGGACGCGCGAGTGCCGGGAATCCCGCCGCAGCATTCCTGAGCAGTCTGTTTAGCACGTGGTCGCAACATCTTGATTTAAGTGGCCTTGATCCGCCCCGTGCTTCGCGGGCAGACTGCACCCGGCGGTTCCGCCATCCTTTGTTTGCTTCAGCCAACATTTGCTTTACGCGACGTCGCCGTGCTCGTCCGGCGGCGAACTGTTTAGGAGCGACCCATGGAAGATCTCAAAACCCAGGGCATCAGCTTGCCGCGGCTGGGGCTCGGCACGTTTCGCATGCAGGGCGATGTCTGCCGCGCCGCGGTCGAAAGCGCGCTTGCCCTCGGCTATCGCCATATCGATACCGCGGAAATGTACGCCAACGAGGAAGCCGTTGGTGCTGCAATTGCCGCATCTCGCGTCGCGCGTAGGGATTTGCACGTCACCACCAAGGTCTGGAACGAAAACCTCGCACCCGACGCGATGCGCCTGGCATTCGACAAAAGCCTGAAGAAGCTGAGGCTCGATCAAGTCGATCTTTACCTGGTGCATTGGCCGGCGCCAATCATGGACCTGCCGGCGATGTTCGATACCCTGATGAAGCTGAAGGAAGAGGGCCGTACCCGCGCCATCGGCGTTGCCAATTTCAACGTCGCGCTGTTGAAGACCGTGGTCGAGGAGATCAAGGCGCCGATTGCCTGCAATCAGATCGAATATCATGTGATGCTTGATCAGACGAAGGTCAGAAAATATCTCGCCGCGAAATCAATTCCGCTGGTGGCCTATTGCCCGCTCGCGCAGGGCCGCGCCGCTTCCGACGAAACGCTGGTTGCGATCGGCCGCAAGCATGGCGCCAGCGCGGCCCAGGTGGCGCTGAAATGGCTGCTCGATCAGGACGGCGTCGCCGCGATTCCGAAGGCGTCGCGCCGGGAAAGCCAACAAGCCAATCTCGACGCCATCAACGTTGGGCTCGACGATGAGGACATGAAGGCCATCGCGGGCCTGCGGAAGAACATGCGCTGCGTGAATCCCGGCTTCGCACCCGCATGGGACTGAGGTCGTCCCGTCATTGCGAGCGAAGCGAAGCAATCCAGTCCGGACTGGATTGCTTCGTCGCTACGCTCCTCGCAATGACAGCGCGCAAAAGAATGGCCCCTTGCGGGGCCATTCCTGTGTCGGCCTTAGTATTCGTGGCGATGTTTGACGATCACGACCCGGTCGCGATGATGCCGCCAACCCTCATGCCAGCCGCGGTCGCGATGCTCGCGGAATTCGCGATGGTCGCGGTATTCAGCACGGGCGCCGTAGCGATCATGGTCACGATGCCTGATGATCGTGGTCTCAGCGCTGGCAATTGACGGCGCCGCGACCGCGATCGCACCGAGCGCTGCGATGGCATATCCGAACGTCTTCATAGGGTCCTCCTCCATTTCACGAGAGATTAAACCTCGCATGAAGAGGAACGTTCCGGAGGGAACCGCGAGAGAATTCTGAACAGCTGTTCAGCTAACTGCATTTATGTTGCGACGGCGTCGGATTGCCGTTCGCCGTAAACTTGCCGTCCTTGATGGTGTACTGGCCTTTGCGATCGCGATTATACATCGAGCGTAGGGTGCCGTCGGGCTGCATCATCAATCCATATTCGCGCAGCTGCTTCAGCGACGGAAAGTAAACGCGAAGGTTCAACATGCCGTCGGCCGTGACCTTGGCGCCGACAACTTCGTTGTCGTCCTTCTCGCCGCCGAAGTCGCGGCGAAACATGAGGCGGCCGCCTCGTGCAATCGCATAGATCAGTATAGTCCCCCTGTCGCGATCAGGCGCGAGCGAACAGTCCTGCGACCATGAACCGATCAATCCCCATTTGCTGGCTGTCTCGGTCAGTGTGCTCGCGGACGCACCGGGCGCGAGCGCCAGGAGCAGCAACGTCGCCAGCGCTATCCGACTTGAATGAAGGCCGGTCTTTCGCATCGCAGCGCCTTCCCGTTCAATGGTCGACCATCGAACCCTAGCCTTTCGATTCCGGCGCAAATAGGCCGGCATGCTCGGCGGGCGCTTGCGGAAAGCAGGCCGCCGGCGCATCATTTGCTCACGAAAAACAAGATCTGGGGGGAAGCGCCATGTCCGCATTGTCACGCCGTCGTTTTCTTGAGCTGACGGGTTCAGCCACTGCTGTGGCGCTATCTGCAAGTGCTAACGCTGCCATGGGACCGAACGACAAGTTCGATCTCGTGATCAAGGGCGGCGACGTGCTCGATCCCAGCCAGTCGCTTAAGGGAAAACGTGACGTCGGCATCCGCTGGGGCACGATCGAGGCGATCGAGGCGGAGATCCCCGCCGCGCGGGCGTCGAAGAGCATCGACGCGTCAGGCAAATTGGTGATGCCAGGTCTCGTCGACCTGCATTGCCACGTCTACCCCTACGGCTCGGCGATCGGCATCCCCGCCGACGAACTGGTGCAATTTCAGGGCACGACGACGGTCGTGTCGGCGGGCGATGCCGGGGTCAACAACCTCGCGGCGTTGCGTCGCTACATCGTAGCGCAGTCTCGCGCGCGGATGTACGCCTTCGTCCATATCGCCAACAACGGATTGTCGGCGTTCCCGGTCGCCGAACTCTACAACATCGATAATGCGCAAGTTGAGGCGTGCGCGATGGCGCTGGCCGAAAACCCGGACTTCCTGATCGGCGTCAAAGTGCGGATGTCGGAGAATATCATTTTCAAGCATGGCGTCGAGCCGCTAAAGCGCGGCATCCAGGCCTGCGAGATGTGCGGCTGGCCGGCGAAGATGATGGTGCATATCGGCGGCGTCGAAACCAAGGAACTGATGTCGAATATCCTCGATCTGTTGCGTCCGGGCGACGTGCTGACCCATTGCTATTCGGGCTTTCCCAACATGTCGGGCGTGTTCACCAATATCGTCCAGGACGGCAAGCTGTTGCCGGCAGCCCTTGCCGCCAAGCAGCGCGGCGTGATCTTCGACATCGGCCATGGCGGCGGCAGCTTTGACTTTACCGTGGCGGAAGTGGCGATCCCGGGTGGCTGCACGCCGGACACGATCTCGTCCGACATGCACGTGTTCTCGGGCAATTCGCCGGGCATCCCCTTCCTGCCGAACGTGATGAGCAAGTTCATGGCGATGGGCTTTTCGCTGGAGCAGGTGGTGACGATGGCAACCTCGGCGCCGGCCAGGATCATCAATCGCGCGCCGAAGATCGGCACCTTGCAGTTGGGGGCGCCCGGCGATGTCGCGATCATGGAACTGGTGGAAGGGCCGGTGACCTTTGTCGATACCCGCAGCAACAAGCGCGACGGCAAGGCTCACTTGAAGCCGATCCAGACCGTCATCAACGGCGTGCCGTTCGGCAGGCCGTATCAGGCGCCGTTCGCAGTACGCTGAAGCAGGTGCGCGAAGCTCATGTCCTCGCGCGCCTCTCCACATTGGCAATCCGCTCCGGCACCCCAAACTCCCTGCGGCAGACGTCGGCGAGCACGGCGACGCCTTCGCGGATCTGTTGATGCGAGGGGCTTGCAAAGCACAGCCGCAGGCGGCTGCCCGCATGGGATTTATCGGTCGACCATTCCGGCCCGGGATTGATGGCGACGCCGGCGGCAAGGGCTGCCGGGTAGAGTTTCAGCGTATCGACATTATCGGGCAATTTCACCCACAGGAAGATGCCGCCCTTGGGCGCTTCGAATTCCGCCGAGGTGCCGAACTGCTCGTTGAGGGCCTCCATCAGCGTGTCGAGCTTGGCGCGAAGCCCGCGCGTCAGTTTTGGCACGTGCGTGGTGAAATGCGGCACGCAATATTCGGCCAAGACCATCTGCTCCAGTGCGCCGCTGCCGGCATCGGTCTTTAGCGCCAGCATCCGCGACAGCATCTCCCAGGGGGCGACGATGAAACCGACGCGCAGCGCCGGCGCGATCGATTTGGAAAACGAGCCGATATGGATCACGCTGCCGTTGCTGCTCATGGCATAGATCGCAGGCGGGCGCTTGCCGTCCCAGATCAGGTCGGCGTAGCAGTCATCCTCGAAGATCGGCACGCCATAGGCTTCCGAAAGCCTCAGGAGCTCGGCGCGGCGGGCCTGCAGCATGATGGTGCCGGTCGGATTCTGCACGGTCGGAATGGTGTAAATGTATTTCGGCGTGATGCCACGGCGATCGAGGTCGGCGAGCGCCGCCGCCAGCGCGTCCATCCGCATCCCGTCCTGGTCGAGCGGGATGCCGACCATATTGACGCCGAGCCGGTTCAGCCGGTTCAACGATCCCTGATAGCTGTCACGCTCGATGATGACGGTATCGCCGCGCGCCAACAGCGTCGCGTTGACGAGATCGAGCGCCTGCAGCGAGCCGGATACCATCAGTATGTCGTCGGCCGTGCAGTCGATGGCGGCGTCGCGCTTCAATTTCGCACTGAGAAACTCGCGCAACGGACGGTAGCCCTGCGGACCGTGGGCAAGCCCATAGGTCGCGAGCGCCTTGCCCTCGCGCCTGAGCACGGCGCTGGCGGCATCGATCAGGCCGTCCACCGGTACCTGCTCGGGGTCGTTGTTGCCGCCGACAAAACTGTATTTCGTAAGGCCCGTCCATCTCGCTGCGGGGGCGGGCAGCCCCGCCGGCAAGAGTGGAGCGAAGTCGAACGGAGCGGAGGTCATGGCCCGCGTCTCTCCCTTGTTTTTGGTTGGGCTCGATCCTAGACAAGTCTTGCACGCTTGTCCTTATGCGATTGTCGGCGGCGCTGCGACACCGGAGCCGTGCTGCCCTGCGTAATGATGCTGGCGCAGGCATCGGAGTCCGGCTAAGCCTCCCGGCACCAGAGCGAGAGATTTTAAGATAATGCCCGATAAGATCCAGGAAGTACTGCAAGCCTTTGCCAGCGGCGAGCTCGTCGTCGTGACCGACGACGATGATCGCGAGGGCGAGGGCGACCTGATCGTCGCGGCTTCGCTCTGCACGCCCGAGAAGATGGCGTTCATCATCCGCCACACCTCGGGCATCGTCTGCGCGCCGATCACGACCGAGGACGCGCGACGATTGCGGCTTGATCCGATGGTTGCGCATAACGAATCTAGCCACACCACCGCGTTTACCGTGTCGATCGACTACAAGCCCGATGGCGGCACCGGAATTTCGGCGGAAGAACGCGCCTCCTGCTGCCGCGCGCTTGCCAACCCGAATGCCGGCGCTGGTGATTTCGCGCGGCCGGGACATATCTTTCCGCTGATCGCGCGTGACGGCGGCGTGCTGCTGCGCTCGGGCCATACCGAAGCGGCCGTCGACCTTTGCAAGCTGAGCGGCCTGCCGCCGGTCGGCGTGATCTCTGAATTGATGAACGACGACGGCACGGTCATGAAGGGCGAGCAGGTGGCACGCTTTGCCAGTGCCCACAAGCTCAAGCACGTTACCATCGCCGATATGATCGCCTACCGCCAGGCGCGCGAGAAGCTGATCGAGCGGGTTGCGACCTTTACGACCGAGAGCCCGATCGGGCCGTTGCAGGGTTACGCCTATCGATCGCCGTTCGATGAGATCGCGCATGTCGCTTTCGTCTATAACGGGGTGGGCGACGGCAGGAACGTGCTGACCCGGTTCCACAAGCCCAACATCGTCAGGGACATCTTCACCGGGCATAAGCGCATGCTCAACGTGCTCGATCATTTCAAGAGCGCCGGCCGAGGCGTCTTGGTCTACCTGCGCGATGGCGCCGCCGGCGTTCCGGTTGCACCGCTGCCGCAGGAAAAATCCGCAGAGGCCGACCGCAACCGGCAATGGCGCGAGGTCGGTGTCGGTGCGCAGATCCTGCGTGATCTCGGCGTGACCTCGATCCGCCACCTCACATCGTCGGTGCACGACTACAAGGGATTGTCCGGCTTCGGCATCGAGATCGTCTCCAACGAACAGCTTGAAGGTTAGATGTCTCCTCGTCATGTTCGGGTTCGTGGTTCGCGCCCCTGGACGACGGAACAGATCATCGTCCAATCCATTTGCTCTTATGCGTCAATCGCTTTAAAATAATTCCATGATACGAAAGGAATTCTCATGAGCGTGCGCCCTCAAACCAAGGACAAGCCGTCGGCGGTGAATTTCCAGTGGGACGATCCGTTCATGCTCGACGAGCAGCTCACCGAAGACGAGCGCATGGTGCGCGATACCGCGCGCGCCTACGCGCAGGACAAGCTGTTGCCGCGCGTCACCAAGGCTTATCTGGAAGAAAAGGTCGATCGCGACATCTTTCATGAGATGGGTGAACTCGGCCTGATCGGCATTACGCTGCCGGAGGAATATGGCTGCGCCAATGCGAGCTACGTCGCCTATGGCCTCGTCGCGCGCGAGATCGAGCGGGTGGATTCCGGCTATCGCTCGATGAATTCGGTGCAGTCCTCGCTGGTCATGCATCCGATCTACGCCTATGGCGATGAGAACCAGCGCAAGAAATATCTGCCCAAGCTTGCGACCGGCGAATGGGTCGGCTGCTTCGGCCTGACGGAGCCCGATGCCGGCTCCGATCCCGGTGGCATGAAAACCCGGGCCGAGAAGGTGTCGGACGGCTACCGCCTGACCGGTTCCAAGATGTGGATCTCCAACGCGCCGATCGCCGACGTGTTCGTGATCTGGGCCAAATCCACCGCACATGACCACCAGATCCGCGGCTTTGTCCTTGAAAAAGGCATGAAGGGGCTATCGGCGCCGGTGATCGGCGGCAAACTGTCCCTGCGCGCTTCCGTGACCGGCGAGGTCGTGATGGATGGCGTGGTGGTGCCGGAGGAAAACCTGCTGCCCAACGTTTCCGGGTTGAAAGGGCCGTTCGGTTGTCTCAATCGCGCCCGCTACGGCATTTCCTGGGGCGCGATGGGGGCTGCGGAAGACTGCATGCACCGCGCGCGGCAATACACGCTGGACCGCAAGCAGTTCAACCGGCCCCTGGCGGCAACCCAGCTCGTGCAGAAGAAGCTCGCGGACATGCAGACCGAGATCGCGCTCGGCCTGCAGGCCTCTCTGCGGGTCGGCCGCCTGATGGACGAAGGCAAGATGGCGCCGGAGATGATCTCGATCGTCAAGCGCAACAATTGCGGCAAGGCACTCGACATCGCGCGCATGGCTCGTGACATGCATGGCGGTAACGGCATCCAGATCGAATATCACGTGATGCGCCACACCGCGAATTTGGAAACCGTGAACACCTACGAAGGCACCCATGACGTCCACGCCCTGATCCTGGGCCGCGCTATCACCGGTATTCAGGCATTTGCGTAAGGCGCTGATGGGAATCCAGGATGCGACCACATATTCTGCTGTCGTCGTCCGCGAAAGCGGGCGATCCAGTATTCCAGAGGCGTCTCATCTTCGAACATCTGCGATTACCGGATACCCGCTTTCGCGGGTATGACGAGTAGGGAACAATGGCCGACGACGACGTCCCGTTCAATCGCAACTTTCCGCTGAAACCGGGCATCGTCGACGAAGTCCGGCCCGGCGTGCGCAGGATCCTCTGCGACAATCCGAGCCCGTTCACCTTCACCGGTACCGTCAGCTACATCGTGGGCCGAGGCGAGGTCGCGATCATCGATCCCGGCCCCGACAATGAGGCACATGCGGCGGCGCTGCTCGACGCGGTGCGCGGCGAGACCGTGACCCATATCCTGGTCACCCATACCCACCGCGATCATTCGCCGAACACGGTCAGGATCAAGGCTGCGACCGGCGCCACCGTCTACGCCGAGGGGCCGCACCGCGCCTCGCGGCCGCACTTCGAGAGCGAGAAGCACAGTCCGGAATCCGGTGCCGATCGCGACTTCAAGCCTGATGTCGCCGTTCGCGATGGCGAAATGATCGAGGGGCAGGGCTGGAAGCTCGAGGCGGTGGCCACGCCCGGCCATACCGCCAACCACCTGGCGTTCGCCTGGCCCGAGCGCAAGCTCAATTTCGTCGGCGATCACGTGATGGGTTGGTCGACCACGATCGTGGCGCCGCCGGATGGATCGATGATCGACTACATGGCCTCACTGGAACGGCTGACCCAACGCGAGGAAGAGCTCTATTTTTCCGGCCACGGCCCGGAAATTGCGGAGGGACCGCGCTATGTGCGCTTCCTGATCCGTCACCGCCAGGCGCGCGAAACCTCGATCCTGCATCGCCTCGCCAAGGGCGAGGCGGATATCCCGACCATGGTGCGCGCGATCTACATCGGCATCGACCCGCGGCTGATCAATGCTGCCGGCTATTCCGTGCTGGCGCATCTGGAGGACCTGGTCGCGCGCGGCATCGTTGCGACCGACGGCGATCCCGTGATTGGCGGGAGGTATCGGTTGGTGGCTTCCTCCTAACCTCTCCCCGTCCTTTACGGGGAGAGGTCGGATTGCGAAGCAATCCGGGTGAGGGGCGAGGCACGAGGCCTGATGGACATCGCTGCTCGCGGATAGATGGCCCTCACCCATAGCCGATGCATGCATCGGCGTTCTTCTATCATTAAGGGAGGACGGCGGCCGTAGGCCGCCTACGCCTCTCCCCGCGAAGAGCCGGGCGAGGGAGCGCATCTCCGTGTGCCTGTCACTTCTTCACCGTCTTCGCCGGAAGCTTGGGCGGAGGCGCCGGCTTCTTCGCCGGCTTGAGATTGTCAGTGTCGGCGGCGGTGTTGATGTCGTCGATGAATTTGGCGATCCGGGTCGCGTTGCTGCCGAGATCGCTCTCGAAATAACGCGATGATGAGCGGATATCGACGCGCGAGTCCTCGCCGTCGGGCGAGACGCGGATCGAGACGTCCTCGCGGAATCCCATGATCGGCGTTCGTGCCACGGCCTCGATGCGGCCGACGCGGCGCGGCGGCTGCGGGGGACGTTCGTCGATCACAAGCCATTTGCGTTTGTGGACGAGGGCCAGCGTGATCGCATAGGCGCGATCGACTGGAATTTCGAGCTCCACCGGCTCGATGTCCGGATAGGCCTGGCGCTGCTGTTCGGCCGAGTAGAGTCCGGCATAGACGGCGGTGTTGGCGCCGTCGCCGGTGCGCAGCCGTGCCAGTGCCTCGAACCTCGGTGGGTCGATCGGATCGGTGGTGATATCGTGGATCGGCGGCAGTTTGCGGTATTGCAAGGCCAGATAGGCGGGATAGGCGAGCACGACGGCATCGATCAGGAGCGCGAGCAGGATACGGCTCATGCCGCGCGATCCGTTTTGCCAGATCGCGGCAAACGCCGCCAGCGAGACCAGGATGGAGAGAGCGGCGCAGCCGAGCGCGCCGAAGAACGTTGCAATAGCCGGTTTCATCTCCAGGAAGCCGAAGCGGACGATGAGGATCGAGACCACGACCGCGACGACCGAAAACACCGCAAGATTGCGTGCCCAGTTGGCGAGGCTGGACACGGGCTCCGATTGATAGGGCGCGGAAAACCTGCGGGCCATGGAT
>VAZV01000198.1 GCA_005884765.1 Alphaproteobacteria bacterium | reverse complement strand
GGATATAGACGCCGCCGATGCCAAGCTTGGCCGCTTCACGCATCACCTCGACCGGGAAATGCTTTTCCTCGTCCCAGCGGACCGCATGCGGCGCGATTTTCTCCGCGGCGAAATCCCGCGCCATATCGCGAACCGCAATCTGGTCCTCGTTGAGAGCGAAGTACATCTGGTGGGCGCTTGTCCTTTGTGTCCAGCTTAGAAAAACCGCCGACGGAGTTAGGTCCTATCCGCCGTCATTGCGAGGAGCAAAGCGACGAAGCAATCCAGTGGGCGGCAAAGTAAGATGGATTGCTTCGCTGCGCTCGCAATGACGGGTACCCGGTCAATTCATGGTCGGAATCGAGAACTCCGCGCCCTCCTTGACGCCGGAAGGCCAGCGCGAGGTCACCGTCTTGGTCTTGGTGTAGAAGCGGATCGAATCCGGGCCGTGCTGGTTGAGATCGCCGAAGCCGGATTTCTTCCAGCCGCCGAAGGTGTAATAGGCGATCGGCACCGGGATTGGCACGTTGATGCCGACCATGCCGACATTGACCTTGGCCGCGAAATCGCGCGCGGCGTCGCCGTCGCGGGTGAAGATCGCGACCCCATTGCCGTAGTCGTGATCCGACGGCAGGCTCAGGGCTTCGGAATAGTCCTTGGCACGCACCACCGACAGCACCGGTCCAAAGATCTCTTCCTTGTAGATGCGCATGTTCCTGGTGACGTTATCGAACAGGCAGCCGCCCATGTAGAAGCCGTTCTCATAGCCCTGCATCTTGAAATTTCGACCGTCGACCGCGAGCGTGGCGCCTTCCTTGATGCCGATCTCGACGTAGCTCTTGACGCGATTGAGCGCCTCTTTGGTCACCAGCGGGCCGTAGTCCGCCGATGGATCGATCGAGGTGCCGATCTTCAAGTTCTCGACGCGGGGAATTAGTTTCTCCATCAGCCGGTCGCCGGTGGTCTTGCCCACGGGCACCGCAACCGAGATCGCCATGCAGCGTTCGCCGGCCGAGCCGTAGCCGGCGCCGATCAAGGCATCGACGGTCTGGTCCATGTCGGCGTCCGGCATCACGATGGCGTGGTTCTTGGCGCCGCCAAAACATTGCGCGCGTTTTCCGGTCGCTGCCGCGCGCTCATAGATATATTGCGCGATCGCCGAGGAGCCGACGAATCCGACCGCCTTGATATCGGGATCGTCCAGGATGGCGTCGACCGCTTCCTTGTCGCCATTGACGACGTTGAGAATGCCCGGCGGCAGGCCGGCCTCGATCATCAATTTCGCAAGCTCCATCGGCACGCCGGGATCGCGCTCCGACGGTTTGAGGATAAAAGCGTTGCCGCAGGCGATCGCCGGCGCGAATTTCCACATCGGGATCATCGCCGGGAAATTGAACGGCGTGATGCCGGCGACCACGCCCAGGGGTTGCCGCAGCGAATAGATGTCGATGCCGGGGCCCGCTCCTTCGGTGTATTCGCCCTTCATCAAATGCGGAATGCCGCAGGCAAATTCGACCACTTCAAGACCGCGCTGGATGTCGCCCTTGGCGTCGGGAACGGTCTTGCCGTGCTCGCGCGCCAGCAAGTCTGCAAGCTTGTCGTAGTCGCGCTGGGCGAGTTCCAGGAACTTCATCATCACCCGGCCGCGGCGCTGCGGATTGGTCGCCGCCCACTCCGCCTGCGCGACCAAAGCGTTCTCGACCGCAGCGCGCACTTCCGCTTTCGACGCGAGCGCCACCTTGGCCTGAACGTCGCCGGTCATCGGTTCGAAAACGTCGGCTGTACGCCCTGATGTGCCCTTGACCTCGCGGCCGCCGATGAAATGTCCAATTGAACGCATGTGTTCCTCCACGACTGGCCGAATACCGGTTTTGGGCGGCATCTTGCAGTCTTTACGGCGTTTGGGAAGGGTCCCAGCGCGCAGCGGTTTTGCGAAAATGCCGACTACGACCGACAATTGCGGCACCATTCGACCAATGGCGTAGGCCGATACCGTATCGTCGCCTTACTGCCGGGTGGCAGCAGCGGCTTTTCTGGACGCCGGCTTCTTCGCCGCCAGCTTCGACGCGGCCGTGCGGCCGAGCACGGCCTCGCGCCCGGCCTCCAAAATCTCACCGGAGAACTCGCCGGTGCCGGCAATGCGCGACATCACCATCGTTCCCATCATGGTGGCGAGGATGGCCAACGCCTGTTTGCGCGCGGTCTTGCGCGGAACGTCGAGGAGCTGGTCGGCCATCAGCTCGATCATCTGTTCCAGCTTGACCGCAAAGGCCCTCCGAGTCTTGGGGCTTTCACGGGCGATCTCGGCGCCCAGCGTCGGGATAGCGCAACCGTTGCCGGGATCGTCGCGATGCAGCGGCGTCAGATAGGACTCGACGATGGTTGAAAGCCGCTTGTCCGCCGGGGTCTGCTCCGCGACCTTGCGCCAGCGCTCGATGGCGCGGTCCATTGCATAGCCGAAGGCTTCGATCACCAGCGCCTCGCGGGAATCGAAATGGGCGTAGAACCCGCCATGGGTCAGCCCCGCTTCCTTCATCAGGTCGGCGACGCCGACGCCGTGCGCGCCCTTTTCGCGCAGCCGCACCGAGGCCTTCTTCACGATCCGCGCATGCGTTTCGACCTTGTGTTCCCTGGAATAGCGCATCGGCAGTCTCATTGGATGTTTGTAGTCATATAATAACATCGCCCGCGGGAAAAAGCTGCATCTATTTCGTGAGGGCGCGCGTCATTGCAGCTTCTTGCATTGCGGCAATCGGCCGGCCTTGACAAGATAGGCCCGGGTCCGGGAAGTGACGCCGTCACTCCCTTAGGGAATGGCGAGGCTATCAATGGAAATGCTCAATGATCACTGCGGCCTCGACCGTGATCCGCGCGGCGTGGTCCGCCTGACCATCTGCAATGCCGGTGCGCTCAACATCCTTGGATCGAGTGTCATCAACGGCGTCCGCGACGGGTTGGAGATGCTCGCGACGGATCGCACGATCCGCATCCTGGTCATGGCCGGCCAGAGCGAAAAGAGCATGATCGGCGGCGCCGACATCAAGGAAATGGCCGGTCTCGACCAGAAGTCCGCGGAAGCCTTCATCACGCGGCTGCGCGATCTCTGCGAGGCCATCCGCAAGTTTTCGGCCCCGGTGATCGCGCGCATCCCCGGCTGGTGTCTCGGCGGGGGACTTGAGGTTGCGGCCGCCTGCGATTTTCGGATCGCCGCCCACGATGCCAAATTCGGCATGCCGGAGGTTAAGGTCGGCATCCCCTCCGTCATCCATGCCGCCCTGTTGCCGCGGCTGGTCGGCTGGGGGCGCGCCCGCTGGCTGGTGATGACCGCCGAAACCATCGACGCTCCAACCGCGCTGGCGTGGGGTCTGGTCGATATGGTCGCGCCGCCAGGCGGCCTCGATGCGGCGGTCGAGCACACGGTCATCGCGCTGCTCAAATGCGGTCCGGAAGCGCTGCGATCGCAGAAGGCCCTGCTGCGGCAATGGCAGGAACTGCCGCTGACCGAATCGGTCAATTTGAGCATCGGCGTCTTTGGAAGATCGTTCCTGACCGATGAGCCGAAACGGCTGATGCAGGGGTTTATCGACCGGAAGCGGTAGGTCGCAGCCGTCATGCTCCGCGCAAGCGGGGCATCCAGTACGCCGTGGCGTTTGTGAGACTCGAGATGGCTGCGTTTACTGGATCGTCCGCCTTCGCGGACGATGACAGTTGTGTTGCTCGCGCTAGCCAGCCTGGATCACAACAAATTTAGCCCCGAACCGCCGTTGCAAATTTTGCGCCGCATCATATGATGAATGTCATGTAAAATTGGCAAGACACATCCCTGGGAGTTCCGCGATGGCCTTAAGCTCCGATCCCGTCGTCATCGTTTCCGCCGCCCGCACCCCGCTTGGCCGGTTCATGGGCGAGCTGACACCGTTTAGCGCGCACAAGCTCGGCTCCCACGTGATCGGCGCCGCGCTGGAGCGGGCGAAGCTGGCACCCGGGAAGGTCGAGGAAGTCTTCATGGGCAACGTGCTGCCGGCCGGACAGGGCCAAGCGCCGGCCCGCCAAGCCGCGCGGGGCGCGGGGTTACCCGATGCAACGGGTGCGACCACCGTCAACAAGGTCTGCGGTTCCGGCATGAAGGCGACCATGCTGGCGCACGACATCATCACCGCCGGTTCCGCCAACATCGTCGTATCCGGTGGCATGGAAAGCATGAGTAATGCGCCCTATCTGCTGGCGAAAGCACGCTCCGGTTATCGCGCCGGCCATGACCGGATCATCGACCACATGATGATCGACGGCCTCGAGGACGCCTATGAGGTCGGACGCTCGATGGGCGATTTCGGCGAGGCCACCGCGGAAGCCTATCAATTCACGCGCAAGGACCAGGACGCCTACGCGATGGAGACGCTGACGCGGGCACGCAAGGCGATGGAAACCGGCGCCTTCAAGGCCGAGATCGTTCCGCTCACGGTGACGGAAAAGACCGGTCCGCGCGCGATCGGCAACGACGAGATTCCGCTGAAGGTCGATCCCGCCAAGATCCCGGGCCTCAAGCCCGCGTTCCGCCCCAATGGGACCATTACCCCGGCGGCCTCTTCGGCGAATGCCGACGGTGCGGCAGCACTGGTCCTGACAAAACGATCGCTCGCCGATCGCGAGGGCCTGCCGGTCTTTGCCGAGATCAGGGGCCATGCGACCCACAGCCAGGAGCCGCAATGGTTCACCACCGCGCCGATCCCGGCCATTCGAAAACTGCTCGACAAGGTCGGCTGGGCGGTCGGCGACGCCGACCTGTTCGAAATCAACGAAGCGTTCGCGGTCGTTGCGATGGCGGCGCAACGTGACCTCGGCATTCCCAGGGAAAAGCTCAACATCAATGGCGGCGCCTGCGCGCTCGGCCATCCGATCGGCGCGACAGGGGCGCGGCTGATCGTGACCCTGCTGCACGCGCTCGAGGCGCAAAACCTCAAGCGCGGCGTCGCGGCACTCTGCATCGGCGGCGGCGAAGCCACCGCGATTGCGGTCGAGCGCAGGATTCAGTGATGCCGGCTGTGCCCTGCTCGCCTAAAGCGCGATGAGATTAGGTTAGATCGTCATCGCGCTTTAGGTATTTGGTTGAGCATGATCTTTTCGGAAAACCGGTATCCACTTTTCCGGATCATGCTTTAGTATCTAAGCGTAGTGGTCACCCCAAAGACGGCGGCATCGCCAATTCTGGTCAAACCGCTTGGATCATTCGGATTTGGAATGCCCCCGGAGGGTCGAAACACGTATTGAAAATACGGCGCGACCAACAAGCCCGGCTTGATATGCGCCTCGTATATCAGCTCAATCAGCGTTTCATTGCTTCGTACGGGGCTAGCCGCTCCCGTAAAGAACTGCGTGTCGAGATCGAGGTTTCGGTCGGCGTTCGAAATCCGCATGTAGGCTACTCCCACGCCGATCCGGTCGAGAGGCCGATGGGGAACAAGACCAACAAACCCGACGCCGCCATCCAGATAGAGATCGATCAGGTTCCGATCGGGCGGGCTGTAGGCGATGCGGGCGAATGCGGTTATTCCCGGCAAGGAGTTCGAAACGCCCTTCTCCGTCACGGATGCCGGCCGGTAGAGTGTTTGTTCGATAACGGCGAATATTCCAAAATTGCCGCGGAGCTTTGCCGCGATGCCGGTCCCGGTGGGATCGGCAATCGAGGCGCCCTGCGCGGTGAAACGTTGGTCGTCGAATTGGCCGGTATGATACCAGCCGCCCGGTGTGAAATTGCCGGCGAGCGGCCGGCCGGCAATGTCGATGTCGTAGTCCCAGCGGACCTGCCCGATGACCCATGGCGCGTCGTTCACTCGAAACGCCAAACCGTGATTGTCGCGAAGCTGGGGATCGCCATCGCCCGCCCTCGCCGCATTGCCGTTGAAGACCGCGGCGAAGGCGGTGATCCGGTCTGACAGCGCGGCCCTTACGCGAATGCCGACGGCCGCGATCGGCGGCGCCGGACCGCCGGCCGGCAGGTTGGAAGCCTTGATGGCCGGCCAGCCGAACGTGCCATTGATGAACAAATCGTCGGTCTCGCTATCGAAAAATTCGACGTCTGCCGCCTGCTGGCCAATCCTTATATTGAGGGCGTTATTGTAGAAGCTTTGCTCGAAATATGCGTTGTAAAGCCGCGTGTCCGACAAAGCTTCGATCTCACTGATGGTCGCCAGATTATGAATGTAGTTGCGAGTAAGCCCGCGGCCGTAGATCTCGTAAGTGTTGGCGAAGAATCTGCCACCAGTCCAGCCGACCAGCTTTTCGAGATCAGCATCGATCGAAAGATCAAAGCGCCCGAGATGGATAAAGCCGCGTGAAGTGCCTCCGGAGACATTGCCGATGAAGTCGCCGACATAAGTTGCGCCGAAATTCAGGCCTTTGGCTGCAGGCCCGTCATGCCATTCGTTAAACCATTTCGGGGCTAGCCATTCGGCGGCGTTTTCGTCCTTTGCGCCAGCGCTCGCTCCGGTGGCCGCGATCATTCCCGCAAAGTGGGCGGCCAACAGGACCAAACTGCGCAAAGAGAACATCGCGGATGTCTCGTCCCACCACCAAGCCCGGGCTACTTGATGATCCCGATGCGTTTCATGATCATGTAGGCTGCGAACGACGACAGCACCATCAGCAGTGCGGCCCACAGGAAGCCGCTTTCGACATCGGTCAACGGCAATCCCTTGGTGTTCATGCCGAAAATGCCGGTCACCAGCGTCGGTGGCAGCAGCATCGTGGTCACGATCGAGAGAGTGTGGAGATGGCGGTTGCTCTCCTCCTCCATCTTGAAGTGAAGCTCTTCTTCCAGGAGGCGGCTGCGTTCGCGCAGTTCGACGATATCGTGATCGAGACCATCGAGCCGCTGCGCCAGCTTGCCAGCCTGCAGCCGCAGCGCCGGATTGAGGTTATCGGTGTTTTTCTGCTCGAGCCGGTGAAACAGGACGCGCAGGCCGGATAACTGCCGGTGCAGCCTGACGCAGGTCCGGCGCAGGCGGCCAAGGCTAACGCGCATGTCGGCCGTCGTCTCGGCCGCAACAAGCTTTTCCTCGATCGTATCAATCTCGGTGCCGATGCGATCGGCGATCCGGTCCATCGTGTCGGCGACCTCGTCGATGATCTTTTCCAGAAGCGCCGCGACAGTTTCGACACGATGGCCGCCCTCCAGCACGCGACGGGTCGCGTCCACGGCGCACAACGCCTGATGCCGGCCGCTGATCAAGAGCCGCTCGGTCATGGCGAAACGAAGGAATCCGGTCTCTTCGGTTGCATCGCCGATTTCGCGCACGAGATCTGAAAATACCCCGTAGACGCAATTCTCGGTGGTATGGAGCTGCTGGTAATTGTCCTTGGACAATATCAATTCGCGCGCCAGCGCGGGAATGTCGGCGGTGGCGAGCCAAGCACGCGCGCGAGCGTCGGTCAGATTGAAATGCAGCCAGAGCCGGCCGTCATGGGCAAATTCAATGGCCGCGTCGATCGGCAGCGGCTCCGCACTGCCGTCGTGGTGAAGCCGAAACGCCCATACCAAGCCCGGAACGGCTGCATCCAGCAACGACAAGACTGGCGTCGCAGCAATTTTCGCGCGCTCCGGTTCGGCCAACATGACACCCACCAAAAGAATATGACTTCTTCGCCAGCTAGAGCCAGCGACTGAATTACCTGGTTGTTACAGCTTGATGACGCGGTTGCGCTATTCTGCCGCAAGACCCGTCGGCGCGATTTGCGCGGCTTCCTTATTGTAGTCGTGCACGACACGGCCGAACGGCAACGTCAGGTCGGCCAGGAAGTGGTGGGCGCCGGCGACGCGCCGAACCGGAAAATCGGCGACCGGCGCATTGACATGCGGCACCAGATGCAACCGCCCCGGGCCGATCCACGATCCCTTGACGACGATATCGGTGAGATTGATTGCAACGAGCTGGCAGACTTCGAGGTGGCCATCGACGCCGGGGATCATCTTGAGATTGATCTGGGTTTTCGACAGCGTGGCGCGGGTCAGGTCGCCATTGCCGGCCATGCTTTCGTGCTTGTAGCCCATCGTTCCCATCGCGACGAGCTGGCCGGCATATTCCAGCGTGCCAGTGAGCGTGTCCTTGACAATCTCGAGCTTCGGATGCGCGTACTTCTTTGGAAAGCCCCAGATTTCGCGACCCGCGGCAATCGGCGGATCGTCGTCCAGATACATCTGCGAGACGAAATTGACCTCGTTGCCATGCAGGCGGGCCGGTATAACGAGGCCGGACTCGGTATAGCTGCCGAAACCCGAACTGTCGGGCATCTTGATCCGTTCATAGTGCACGATCGGCTGATCAATCGGTTCGAGCGGCTCAGGCAGCCCAGCGCGGATCAACGCGGCATCGGTCTCGTAGGTGATGACGAGGAATTCGCGATTGATGAAGCGGTAGGGACCGGCGGGATAGCTGGGTCCGGCCGCCGGCATCGACGGCAGCTTGAGCAAGTCTTCCCTGCGCACGGCTTGTCCCCACTGCTGAAATGCGTTCGGTCATTTGCTAGCGGCGGAGATTGACAGTTATGTGAGAGAATTCCTTCAACCGCATGACCTGCAATTTTCCCTCGGACCTATGCATCGACCGCAGGCAAGAGCGCCATTTTCGCAGCCGTTCGCTCGTCCAATTTGTCATCACCGCGTCACGCGCACCCGGAATCGTCGGGATGCTGGGAGCTCACATTCAATGGATGCACGGAGCCCGAATTTAGAGCAGCCAAGCGCTGCGCGAGGCTGGCGGCCACAACGCTGCGACCGCATCGCATTGGTGTTGCAGGGCGGCGGGGCGCTCGGCGCCTATCAGGCCGGCGTCTATCAGGCCTTGCACGAAGCCCGGATCGAGCCGGACTGGGTTTGCGGTGTATCGATCGGCGCAATCAATTCGGCGATCATCGCCGGCAATCCGCCGGAGCGACGGCTCGAACGGCTGCATAGGGACCGCATCACCAGCCGCAAGATTTGGCACTACACCCCGGACGGCGACATTTTCCGCAAAGCGCGCAATTTCATCTCATCGTTCATGACGACGACGCTTGGCCAGCCCGGCTTCTTCGCGCCGCACCCGACCAGTCCCTGGCTCAGTCCCGCGGGCGCCAGGACGGCGACGAGCTATTACGACACGGCGCCGCTGCGCGCATCGCTGCTCGAACTGGTCGATTTCGACCGGATCAACGATAAGAAAATCCGTTTTGCGGTGGGCGCTGTCAACGTGCTCTCCGGCAATTTCATCTATTTCGACAATGCCCATGACGAGATCGTTCCGGAACATGTCATGGCAAGCGGTGCGCTGCCGCCTGCGCTACCAATGGTGAAGATCGGTACCGACCATTTCTGGGATGGCGGCATCGTTTCCAACACGCCGCTGCAGCATTTGCTTGACCAGGAAGACAATCTCAACTCGCTAGTGTTTCAGGTCGACCTGTTCTCGGCGCGGGGCGTGCTGCCGCGCGACATCCAGGACGTGTTGGCCCGCCACAAGGATATCATGTATTCCTCGCGCACGCGCCATAACACCGACGTCTACCGCAGGACGCACAACCTGAAGGTCGGCCTTTACAAAGCGCTGTCGAAAATTTCAGAAGACCAATTGTCGGAGGAGGAGCGTGAGCTCAAGCGCGGCCTTGGAAATCTGCCGGAGATCGCCATCCTGCAATTGATCTACCAACAGAAGGCTTACGAAGGTGATTCCAAGGATCACGAATTCTCGGGCACCTCGATGCGCGAGCACTGGACGAGCGGCTATGAGGACACCAAGCGCACGCTGAAGCGGCGCGACTGGATCAAAATGCCGGAAGAAGGCATGGGCATCGTCATTCACGACGTGCATCGCGAAAGCGAGCCGTAGGTTTTAGGGTCTTACGGCCTGATCGTCATGTTGGTCGCGAGTCCCGGCGTGCGCAGCGGCTCGGCGAGACGGGCGAACTCGCATAACAGCGATCTTGTCTTGCGGGGATCGATGATCTCCTCGACCCAGAATTTCTCGGCCGAGCGGAACGGCGAGCGCAGCTTGTTGAGGCGGTCCTCGATCTCTTTCAATTTCGCCACTGGATCAGGCGCGGCGTCGATATCGGCGCGATAGGCCGCCTCAATGCCGCCCTCCAGCGGCAGCGAGCCCCAATAGGCCGACGGCCAGGCATAGCGGATCGAGAAGCGGTCCGCCGGCTGATGCACGACGCCGGCGACGCCGAAGGAATTGCGCACGATGATGGTGCACCAGGGCACGGTGGTCTGGTTGACGGCGGCCATCGCGCGCACGCCGTGACGGATGGTGGCGGCCTTTTCCGCCTCGAGCCCGATCATGAAGCCCGGACAATCCATCAGATAGACGATCGGAAGATGGAAGGTTTCGGCGAAGTCGACCCAGCGCGCCACCTTCTGGCAGGCCTCCGCCGTCCACGCTCCCCCATAATGCAGGGGATCGCTGGCGAGAAGAAGCACGGCGCGGCCTTCGAGGCGCGCGAGACCGGCAATGATCGGGCGGCCGAAATTGGCGCCGATCTCGAAGAACGAGCCCTTGTCGACCACGGCCTCGATGATCGGGCGCATCTTGTAGACCTGGCGGCGGCTGCGCGGCACCGCCTTGATCAGCTGCTCCTCGCTTCGTTCCGGATCGTCGCTGCAGGCAAGCGTCGGCGGCAGCTCATGGACCGAGGACGGCAAATAAGACAGAAAGCGCCGCGCGCATTCGAAGGCTTCATCTTCGGTATCGACGGCATGATCGATGCCGCCGGCGCGGGTTTGGATCTCGGCGCCGCCGAGCTCTTGCTTGGAGAGGTCCTGCCCGAGCCGCTTCACCACCGGCGGCCCCGCGACGAACATCGCCGAATTCCTGGTCATGATCGAATAATGCGTCGCGGCCAGCCGCGCCGCGCCGAGACCCGCGACCGAGCCCAGGCCCAGCCCCACCACCGGCACGCGCGCCATGTTCGAGGTCGTGTACCAATACCAGCGCGTGCCGCCGATGCCGCCGGGCAAGTTGGCCGCGCCCTTGGTCTCGATGGTCTTGACCGAACCGCCACCGCCGGAGCCTTCGATGATGCGGATGATGGGCAGGCGGAAATCGTGCGCCATTTCTTCGGCCATCAGCGGCTTAGCCGAGATCGAGGCGTCCGCGGAGCCGCCGCGCACGGTGAAATCGTCGCCGACCACGACCACGGTGCGGCCGTCGACCTTGCCGCGGCCGAATACGCAATTGGCCGGCGTCAGGTGCTTGAGCTCGCCGTGCTCGTCATATTCGCCGACGCCGGAAATCGCCCCGATCTCGTGAAAGCTGTTGGCATCGACCAGACGGTCGATGCGCTCGCGGACGGTGAGCCGGCCCTGGTCGCGCTGCCGCTTGACCTTGTCAACGCCTCCCATCTCGCGCGCGAACGCTTCGCGCCGAGCGAGGTCGTCGAGTTCCGGCTTCCAGTTCATTCGTCTCCTCCGTATCGATGATTTTTTTGTTGTCACGGGTGGCTTCCCGGAGTGGCTTTCTCGAGAGCCCGTTGGTGAAGATGTCGCTGTCGGCGCCCCCGAGCAGGCTGCCGACCGCCACGCTCAGCTCGAGCATCTGCGGCGCGACCTCCTTGTGCAGCCGCTTCTCATCATACATCGCGGCAAGCAGTCCGATCGTGACCACGACGAAGGTCTGGTATTGCGGCGACCAGAGCGGCACCGCAAGACCGTTGATATGCGGGCTCCACAAGCCGCAGGCGACGACATAGCCGCGCTCGCGCAGCAGCGCGCGATTGAGCTCGATCCGCGGCTTCAAGAGCTTGGCGCCGTCCGGAATCTCACGCTCCATCTCGGCGATCAAGACGTCGGCGACCTTGGCATCAAGTGCTGCGGCATAGGCGTGACCGGCGGCGGTGCTCGCGATCGCGATCCGGCTGCCGGTGCTCTCATGCAGCCCAAGCGCGTTGGCGGCACGGGCATATTCGAGATAGACGAGATGGAAGCGATCCGGAATGACGAAGCCGACGGTACCCGGCAATTGCTCGGCGACATCCTGCAGCCGCAGCCGGATCAGATTGCGAAGCTGCAACCCCTTCATCATCGAAGTAGACATCGCTACCGCGCTCGGGCCGATGCGGTATTTCTGGTCGCGCGGCAGGTAAACAAGCTGGCCCATCCGGGTCAGCGTGTGGGTCAGCCGCGATACCGTCGATCGCGGCAGCCCGCAGCGATTGGAGATCTCCAGATTGCCAAGGCGCGCTTCATGACCCTCGAAGCAGCGCAGGACGTCGAATGCCCGCGATACCACCTGAATGACATCGCCCTCGCCCGCGCTATCGCCGGCGAGCATTCCCTGCCTACTCAGCCGCTCCGAGCGCCGCCCCATGCGATGGCTCCCATTCCGGGTGACGGAATAAAATTCCACTTGCAGAACAAGCTACCTCAGGCAATCTGCCGCCACAACAAAAAGCCAAGGGGCGCCCGCCCTTCCTGGAGTGCGCATCCGAAACGTGATTGCGTGCAGTAGCTGTCCCTGGAGGGCGAATGCCTGAGATCAAGGTTGTGACTGAGGTAGCGGGCCGCGTCTGCGCGCTTCCCCTTGAGACCGGCGCCAGCGTCGGCAATGGCGATGATATCGCCTTCGTCGAAGCCATGAAGATGGAAATTCCGGTCGCCTCGCCCGCCGCCGGCAAGCTGAAATCCATTCTGGTCAAAGTTGACGACGTCATCGCCGAGGGCCAGGCCGTCGCCGTTCTCGAGACCTAGTGTCCTGAACCAGAAGTTCGCAGCGTTTTGATCATACGGCCGCCGGTGCATTGTACAAGCAGAAGCGTTCGATCGACTTGAGAATGTCGTCTGCGGATTTCGTCCACCTGAAGGGCTTGGGATCGTTGTTGTGTTTGTCGATAAACGAGGCGATGTCGGCGCGCAGTGCGGTAACGCTGCGATAGATGCCACGGCGGATTTTGCGTTCGGTGATGAGGGCAAAGAAGCGTTCGACTTGGTTGAGCCAAGATGCGCTTGTCGGTGTCAGATGGACGTGCCAGCGCGGCCTTTTTGCCAGCCAGTTCCGGATCAGCGGTGTCTTGTGGGTGGCGTAATTGTCCCAGACGAGATGGACATCGAGGCCGTTTGGGACTCTCTGCTCGATCTCATCGAGGAATTTACGGAACTCCCTCGCGCGATGGCGGCCATAGCACTTCCCAATCACGTGGCCGGTTGCGATGTCGAGGGCGGCAAACAGCGAAGTCGTACCATGACGCTTGTAGTCATGGCTGCGCCGGGCGGCTTGGCCAGGCCGCATCGGCAGCATTGGCTGGCTGCGGTCCAGCGCCTGAATCTGGCTCTTCTCATCGACGCAGAGCACGACGGCGTGCTCGGGCGGCGAGACGTAAAGCCCGACAACATCGCGGACTTTGACAACAAAGTCCGGATCCGTCGAAAGCTTGAACGTCTCGATCCTGTGCGGCTGGAGGCCGAAGGCACGCCAAATGCGTTGCACAGAAGAGACCGAGATTCCTGAAGCCTTGGCCATAGCGCGCGAACTCCAGTGCGTGGCATTCTCCGGCATGCTTTCCAGGGTCTTCACAATGACGGCCTCAATATCGGCATCCTCGATCGTGCGCGGAGCACCGGAGCGGGGATCGTCACGCAGTCCATCCAAGCGGTGCTCAACAAAGCGGCGGCGCCACTTGCCGACTGTTCCCTTGGCAAGGCGCAGACGCGCCGCGACCTCCCGATTCTCCAAGCCCCGCGCGCATTCAAGAACAATCCGCGCTCGCAGCGCCAAGGCCTGCCCCGTCTTGCGCCGCGCTGAAAGCAACATCAGCTCCGAGCGCTCGGCCTCGCTAAGAACCAAAACCGCCATCTTCGGTCCCGCCATCGCCAAATCCTCCCTGCTGCTCAGATTAAATCTGACACAGCTACGCGAATCTACGATGACTCGAACTTCTGATTCAGGACACTAGCCGTTGTTGTTCTTCAGCTCTTCCGGCCGCGGCATCGAGATGACGTTGTAGCCGGAATCGACATAATGGATTTCGCCGGTGACGCCGCCGGACAGCTCGGACAATAGATACAGCGCCGAGCCGCCGAGCTCATCGAGCGTCACGCCGCGGCCGAGCGGCGAATGTTTTTGCTGGAAGGCGAACATGGCGCGGGCGTCGCCGATGCCGGAGCCGGCAAGGGTGCGCACCGGGCCCGCCGAGATCGCGTTGACACGGATGCCGCGTGGGCCAAAATCAGCGGCGAGATAGCGGGTCGAGGCTTCTAGCGCCGCTTTGGCGACGCCCATGACATTGTAGTTCGGCATCACGCGCATCGAGCCGCCAAAGGTCAGCGTGATCATGGCGCCGCCGGACGGCGGCATCAATTCGGCCGCGCGCTTGGCAAGCTCGGTGAAGGAGAAGCAGGAGATCAGCATGGTGCGGGCAAAATTCTCGCGCGTGGTGTCGGCGTAGCGCCCCTTCAACTCATTCTTGTCGGAGTACGCGATGGCATGGACCAGAAAGTCCAAATGGCCCCATTTGGCGCGCAGGGTCTCGAACACGGAATCGACGCTGTCGAGATTTTCGACGTCACAGGGCAGCACCAATTCGACATTGAGCGATTGCGCCAGCGGCTTGACCCGCTTGCCCAGCGCCTCGCCCTGAAAGGTGAAGGCCAATTCGGCGCCCTGTGCGGCAAGCGTTTTCGCAATGCCCCACGCGATCGAATGATCGTTGGCGACCCCCATGATCAGCCCGCGCTTGCCCTTCATCAGGTCCTGCATTGCCAAGATACTCCCTCCTTCGTCGTACCGGGCATCCACGCCTTTCTGCCTTCGCACAGATCAAGACGTGGATGGCCGGGACAGGCCCGGCCATGACGGTCAGTTGAGGTTCGCGTCCAATCTCACGCATCCAGCCGCTTGAAAACCAGCGTGGCGTTGGTGCCGCCGAAGCCAAACGAATTCGACAGCACCGTGCCGAGTTTGGCGTTGTCGATGCGCTCACGCACGATCGGCATGTCGGAGAATGCCGGATCGAGCTCGGTGATGTGGGCGCTCTCGCAGACGAAGCCGTTGTTCATCATCAACAGCGAATAGATCGCCTCCTGCACGCCCGTCGCGCCAAGCGAATGGCCGGTCAGCGCTTTGGTCGCGGAAATCGGTGGGCACTTGTCGCCGGTGCCGAACACCTTGCGGATCGCCTCGATTTCCGGCGGGTCACCGGCCGGCGTCGAGGTGGCGTGCGGGTTGATGTAGTCGATCTTGGTGTTCACGCTCGACAGTGCCATCCGCATGCAGCGTTCGGCGCCTTCACCCGACGGCGCGACCATATCGTAGCCATCGGAGGTGGCGCCATAGCCGACGATTTCGCCGTAGATACGGGCGCCGCGCGCCTTGGCTCGTTCGAGCTCTTCCAGCACCACGACGCCGGCGCCGCCCGCAATCACGAAGCCATCGCGGCTGACGTCGTAGGGACGCGAGGCGGTCGCGGGCGTATCATTGTATTTCGATGACATCGCGCCCATCGCGTCGAACAGCACCGACAGGGTCCAATCGAGCTCCTCGCAGCCGCCGGCGAAGATCACATCCTGCTTGCCGATTTGAATGGTCTCGTAGGCATTGCCGATGCAGTGATTCGAGGTGGCGCACGCCGACGAGATCGAGTAGTTCACGCCCTTGATCTTGAACCATGTCGCCAAGGTCGCGGATGCCGTCGACGACATTCCCTTGGGAACAGCGAACGGACCAACCCGCTTCGGACCCTTGGTCCGTGTAATATCGGCCGCTTCGACCAGGGTCCGCGTCGAGGGTCCGCCAGAACCCATGATAATCCCGGTGCGCTCGTTCGACACTTCATTCGGTTCGAGGCCCGAATCACGGATCGCCTGCTCCATCGCGACATGATTCCACGCCGCGCCGTCAGCCAGGAACCGCATCGCGCGACGGTCGATGACCTCGGCGGGATTGAGCGTTGGCGCGCCCTGCACCTGCGAACGGAAGCCGAGCTCGGCATATTTCTCCGCGCGCGTGATGCCGGACTTCGCCTCACGGAGGCTGGCAAGCACTTCCTGGGTGTTGTTTCCGATGGATGAGACGATGCCCATCCCCGTGATGACAACCCGCCTCATGTTTGTCTCGTCCTGTCGTTAGGTTCTTGCGCTTCCTCGCTCAAGCCGGCGCCGTGCCCTGCTTGAACAGGCCGACCCTCAAGTCCTTCGCGCGATAGATAATCTCACCGTCGGCCGAAAGCCAGCCGTCGGCCATACCTAACCAGAGCTTCATGCGGATCACCCGCTTGATGTCGACGTTGTACACAATCTTGCGCACGTTCGGCATCACCTGCCCGGCAAGCTTCAATTCGCCGAGGCCGAGCGCCCGGCCGCGGCCCTCGCCGCCGGTCCAGCCGAGATAAAAGCCGACCATCTGCCAGAGCGCATCGAGCCCGAGGCAGCCGGGCATCACGGGATCGCCTTTGAAGTGGCAGCCGAAGAACCAGAGGTCCGGCTTGACGTCGAGTTCGGCGCGGACGACGCCCTTGCCATATTCCCCGCCTGTCTCGCTGATGTCGCTGATGCGGTCGAACATCAGCATCGGCGGCAACGGCAATTGTGCATTGCCCGGGCCGAACATCTCGCCACGGCCGCAGGCCAGCAAATCCTCATATTCGTAACCGCCGCGACGATTCAGCATCAAAAGCAGCCTTTTTGGAAATCCAGATGGAGCGTTTTGGGGCGAAACGGACCCATTTTCCCTTGCAAGCGCATCAATTTTCCTGTGTCGAACGCGACTACCACAGATCAAGATGCGGCCCATAGCAACCGGCGCTCGCCTGTGCCGGTTAAGGGGTTCAGCGGGTCCGCGGGACCTCTATCATAGGCCCCCTCGGACGGCAAAGCGCCCCCGCTCGGGTAAATCGCCGCATCAAGCTTGGAGTTCCCGGGAGGTCGGCGCTAGTTGCGAAAAACTTGCATCTAACGTATTTCCTTCTTATATTCCACTGCGATAGTGCGCGATAGCCAGCGTGGTGCCCGACGTGGAAATGAGCGACGACGGTTCGACTGTGAATGATGACACTGCCCATACTGCGTCCCCCCATGGCGGGCGGCAACCGGCGCTGACCGGTTGTCCCTGGCACGATGTCAACGAAATGCTGCAGTCGGCCGGCCTGCGCCCGACCCGTCAGCGGATGGCGCTTGGGTGGCTTTTGTTCGGCAAGGGAGCTCGCCACCTCACCGCGGAAATGCTGTACGAGGAAGCCACTCTCGCCAAGGTTCCGGTGTCGCTCGCGACCGTCTACAACACGCTCAATCAATTGACCGATGCGGGCCTGTTGCGTCAGGTCAGCGTCGACGGCACCAAGACCTATTTCGACACCAACGTGTCGGCGCATCACCACTTCTATCTCGAAAACAACCACGAGCTGGTCGACATTCCCGACCCGCATCTGGTGCTCTCGAAGATGCCGGAAGTGCCGGAAGGCTACGAGATTGCCCGCGTCGACATGGTCGTTCGCCTGCGCAAGAAGCGCTGATTTCTTCGATCCGCTGGTTAGATCGCCATGGCCGGGGCTAGCCGTCGGAAGGATGGCGTCGTTTTCGCTCGCCTGTGCCCGGCCATCCACGTTTTGGCGCTGCAAACAAAGTCGTGGATGCCCGCGACAAGCACGCGCATGACGATGATACGGGTATCGTCACGCAAACCGGCCGCTCACTCCACCTTCTCATCGGCGTAAACGCCCCACAACCGCTGTTGCTGGATCCAGCCGTCGAAGCCGTTGCCGGCAACGTGGCACCACCCTGTCGTGCACTTCTTCACCTGCGCCACGACGCCGGCTTGCAAGCGGGCGGTGACCGCGCTCGTTTCATCGGCGCGATCATAAAGCGGCGCGAGCTCGTCCTTGCTCTTCATGGTGACGACGGCGGTGCGGCGGCCCGACAGCAGCGAATGATAGACCCAGCCTTCAGCACCTTCCGAATCGCGCACCCGGCGCCAGTTTTCGAATTCGGCCGTGATTTCAACCGGCAGGCCGGAGCGGGTGTAGACCCACGCCACGTCATTGTCCTTGGTCGGACCGGCCCTGACATTCACATGGTCGGATTTGAGGCTGACGTAACGCGGCACCGGCAAGCCGCTGGTAGTAAGGGCGGAATCCTTGGTCGAAAATGCTGTCGTCACCGACGCACCGAGCAAGCCGCCTGCGAGCACGACTGCCGAACAAAACCGCCCCAACGCCATCAACTCGTCTCCCGCCGAGAGGCCTTAAGCTCAAATTCTTCGAGCCGAACTGCCCAACACCCTCAAATCCCCTGTGCCCCGTCCCCTAACGCCCATGGCTTGTCGTTCCCAAGGGCGCCTCGCGGTGGTTCTTGTCTTGGCCCGGCCTTCTGCTAGAGAGGACGGCACACTTTCAGAGCCAGCACGATCCCGCATTTGCCGTGAGGAAATGGCGGGGGAACCCAAGGAAACGCCGGGACTACGCGGCAACCGCAGTGTCGAACAACCGGGTTAACGAGGTCTGAATAGCGCGGGCATGCCGAGCCGGCGCCCATGAGAGCAGGACATGTCGGTTAAGAAAAAGCCTCTTGTTGTCGTCACGCGCAAGCTGCCGGACTCGATCGAGACCCGCATGCGCGAACTGTTCGATGCAAGGCTCAATCTCGACGATACGCCGATGACGGAGGAGCAGATCGCAGAAGCGATCCGCACCGCAGATGTGCTCGTCCCGACCGTCACCGACGAGATTACCGAAGAGCTGCTCAAGCAGCCCGACTGCAAATTGAAAATGATCGCCAATTTCGGCAACGGTGTCGATAATATCGACGTAACCGCGGCGCAGGCCCGCGGCATCACCGTGACCAACACCCCAAAGGTTTTGACCGAGGACACCGCCGACATGACCATGGCGCTGATCCTCGCGGTGCCGCGCCGGCTGATCGAGGGCGCCTCCATCCTCACCGAGGGCAAGAACTGGCCGGGCTGGTCGCCGACCTGGATGCTCGGCCATCGCATCGGCGGCAAGCGGCTTGGCATCATCGGCATGGGTCGCATCGGCCAGGCGGTGGCGCGCCGCGCACGCGCGTTTGGCCTGCAGATCCACTACCACAACCGCCGCCCGGTAGCGCCGCGCATCGCCGACGAACTCGCTGCGACCTATTGGGAGAGCCTCGACCAGATGCTGGCGCGGATGGACATCATCTCGGTGAACTGTCCGCACACGCCTGCGACCTTTCACCTGGTGTCGGCGCGGCGGCTGAAACTGATCCGCAAGGAGGCCTATATCGTCAATACCGCGCGCGGCGAGGTGATCGACGAGGAGACGCTGATCAAGCTGATCGAGGCGGGAGAGATCGGCGGCGCCGGCCTCGACGTCTACGAGCACGAGCCGGCGATTAACCCGAAACTGGTGCGGCTCGCCAAGACCGGCAAGGTAACGCTTTTGCCGCATATGGGCTCGGCCACGATCGAGGGCCGAGTCGAGATGGGCGAGAAGGTGATCATCAACATCAGAACCTTCCTCGACAACCACAAGCCGCCGGATCGCGTGCTGCCCAGCATGCTGTGAGCACTACGCGTCTTTTTGTTTGATCATGATCTCCGCGCAAACGCGTTCCGCGTTTGTCGCGAGGGAAAACCGGCGCCCACCCATCGGGTCGCAGCCCGAGGGCAAGCTTTTTCCGGATCATGCTCTGGGCTTGCGCCGTTCGCGCTTTCGCCATTGCGCGACAAACGCCACGAAGGCCGCGAGCGCCGGCGGCGGCTGGCGCCGGCTCGGGTAATACAGGAACGGTCCGGGGAACGGCGCGCACCAATCGTCGAGCACGCTGACCAGCGCGCCGGATTTGATCGCCTCGCGCACATAGCCCTCGAAGGTCAGCCAAAAACCAAATCCGTCATGCGCGGCGCGTTGCACGAGACCAGGATAGTTCGCGATCAATCTTGGCGCAGGCGATACCTTCACCACCTGTCCTGCCTTCTCGAACTCCCAGTCCAAAAGCGCGCCTCTGCCGAAGCGGATGCGGATGCAACGGTGATCGAGCAGGTCCTTGGGGTGCTTCGGCTTGCCAAGCCGCGCGACATAGTCGGGCGAGGCCACCACCGCGTAGCGCTGCGGTGGGCTGAGCGGGACCGCGATCATACCCTGCGCCAGATGCTCGCCGTAACGAACGCCGGCGTCGAACCCCCGCGCGACGATATCGACGAACGAACTCTCGCCGATAATCTCGAGGTGGATCTGCGGATAAGCTTCCATGAACGGAGCGACCATCGGCGCCAATACCAGATCGATCGCCGGCGGCGGCGCATTGATCCGCAGTCGCCCTGACGGCACGTCCCGCAAGCCCCGCACGCGATCGAGCGCCTCGCTGACGTCGTGCATCGCAGGCCCCACGCGGGCGAGCAGCAATTCGCCGGCTTCGGTGAGCGCGAAGCTGCGGGTGGTGCGGTTCATCAGGCGGACACCGAGCCGCTCTTCCATATCGCGCAGCCGCTGACTGAGGCTCGAAACCGAGACACGTTGCTCGAGCGCCGCCCGGCGAAAATTTCGGGTGCGCGCGACGGCCACGAAGGCGTCGAGGTCGCGGAGGTCGAGTTCCTTCATTGTTCGATATAGTGAACAATCTATTCATAACTGTCCAGCTTATCCCCGCAATGGGAAAGGCTCATATCTAACGGCGCCGGAAGCCCGCCGCCCCCTTTCAAGGAGAGTAATCATGGAACAGCGCAGGCTCGGTTCAACCGGACCCGCCGTCTCAGCCATCGGTCTCGGCTGCATGGGCATGTCGGATTTTTATGGCCCGACCGACCGCGGTGAGAGCATCGCGACCATCCATGCCGCGCTGGATGCCGGGATCACGCTGCTCGATACCGGCGAC
>VAZV01000299.1 GCA_005884765.1 Alphaproteobacteria bacterium | reverse complement strand
TGAACCGCACCTAAAGGCCGAACACATGGCAGCACCGACCAAGCCTGCGACGTAAAGATTTCTCTTGCCAACCCGGAGCCGTCCACACATGGCACCTTTGAGACATGCCGACAGACCCTGAAAAGGTCTGCTCATCGGGGTAGACCGGAAGTGGTCGGCAAACGCCGAAAATTACCACGCACCGCGATGTCGCCGAAGTCACGAGGCAGTTGTGTGCGTCAAGTTCAGCAAAATCGATCATGGGGTCCGGCTGAGCCATCCCCTCGGAGCCGCCGTCGCTCGCCTCACCCAGAAGCGCAGCGGGCGAGCGACGGCGGCGGAGAGGGGTGGCGTCCATCCCTTTGGTGGGCCTGAGCATCGTCAGGCCGCCTGGCGCAGCGCCTCCTTCTTGTGATCCTTCAACAGATCCATGTTGAGGTAGCGGTGGTCCTCGAGCCAGGCCTCGTGCCGCTCGATGGTGAGCGCCCGAACGAGACGCAGACAGCTCTCGGCATTGGGGAAGATTCTCACGACATAGGTGCGCCGCCTGATCTCTTCGTTGAGACGCTCCAGCATGTTGGTCGACTTCATGTGCTTGCGGTGCGCCAGCGGCAGGCGGAAGTAGGTGAGCGTCTCCTCGATGTTGTCCTCTACCCAGCCGGTGAGCTTGGGATACTTGCCGCTCCATTTGCCAAGCCAGGCGGCGAGGTCGCGCCTCACCTCGGCGAGATCACGCCGGTCGTACATCCAGCGCAGCTCGAGCAGGCAATCGTCGTCGACCTTGCGGGGTACATAGTCGAGCGCGTTCCTTAGGAAGTGCACGTAGCAGCGCTGCCAGAATACCCCTGAGAGGACTTCGGGAATCGCCTTCTTCAAGCCCGGGTGATCGTCGGAGATCACGAACTCCACGCCGTGAAGGCCACGCGCCTTCAGCGCCTCCAGAAAGTCCTTCCAACTCGACCGGCTCTCCCGGTTGGCAAGCTCGACCGCGAGCACTTGGCGCCGGCCTTCCCAGTCGACGCCGATCGCGATCAGCACCGCCTGGCTGGCAATAATGCCGTCCTCGCGGACCCGCTCGTAGCGCGCGTCCAGGATCAGATAGGGAAACGGCTCTTTCAGCTTGCGCTCGCAGAACGCCTTCAGCGACGCATCCAGCCGCTTGTTGATGGCACTGATGGCGGAGGCCGAGAACGCATGGCCCACCAGCTCCTCGGTGACCTGCTTGACCTTCCGCGTCGAGACCCCTTGCACGTACATTTCGGCCAGCGCCGCAACCAGCGCCTTCTCCGAGCGCTGGTAGCGCTCGAACAGCTCGGTCGAGAACCGTCCCTGTCCTGCGGCACCTTAAGCTCGATCTTGCCGGCCCGGGTGATCAGCGAGCGCGGATAATAGCCAGAGCGATAGCCAAGCCGTGCTTCGGTGCGCTCCCCCTTCTCCGCGCCCAGCGTCTCCGCCATCTCGGCTTCCAGCGTCTCCTGGACGGCGGCCTGAATCAGCGGCTTGAGGAACTCCTTGTCCGACGCCAAAAGCTGTTTGACTGCCGATACATCCGTCCTAATCTTCGTCACGGTCATGGTGGTCCTTGCTCCTCTACGAGCGGTGATTTTTCGCAACCACCGGACTTACCATGACCGCTTCAGCCGCTCAGCTTTTGCAGAACCTCCCGCACACTACCTCACGAGGCGTCAACCAGCGCGTTTTTGCACGACCAAGACCCTAAGGCGACCTAGGCAGCGCGCTTCCGATCACGCCTAGATGCGAACCTCAGATGTGAGGAGCGGGCAACTGATCGTGTTGACGGCAGGCGGCGGTACTCGGGTTGTCGCCTGACGACACCGCTACTATTTAAGGTCGGTGAATACTTGCCTCGGCGCGCGACTTTGGAATCTCGAGCCTCGTGGATGCATCATGGTCTGATCGCTGGCAGTGCTGCTATCGCCATACTCGCGACGCTCATCGCCCAAGGCACAACACACCGTGCGGACGCTGCATCACTGGCAGAGGTGCGGCAGAATGGTATCCTACGCCTCTGCGCCAACCCATCCGCACTCCCTTATTCGAACCTCACCGATAGAGGCCGTCTTGCCGGGTTCGAAGTCGAACTCGCGGAAGTGTTGGCGCACGAGATGGGATTTGAGCTCGGTGTGACCTGGGTTCGAAACGCCGGTGATATTAAGAACTCGGATTGCGATGTCTTGATGGACGTCGTCGCCTCCGCCGCAAGCTATGATCGGGAGGGACTTACCGGGCCGCTGACAACCCATCTACCTCTTCGCTATTCGGAGGATTTGCACGGTCAGAAGATTGGCGTCATGGTTGGCACCGTCGAGCACGAGTGGCTGGCCAAACACGGCTTCCGCGTTTCGGTCTTCGCCTCTCAAGAAGACATGATTGCCGCGATCGAGGCGGGCGAAATCGAAGTCGGCGCCACAGACCCCGTGATTGTCGGCTGGTATCGGCACGAACACCCCAGCACGGCAGTAAGGATACCCGACGGATACGAGCCAGAACCGGCACTGCGCTGGAGTGTTTCAGTCGGGCTTCGCCGAGCGGACGATGCGCTGCTTGCGGCCGTGGATGCTGCGGTGTCACGAGTGGTCGAGCAGCGGATACCAGCGGAGATCTACGCGAAGTATGGCATTACCTATCTACCCCCTTCCGGCGCAGGTCTCCAGTAAGGATGCAAAGCCTGGTGCGACTGACACGACGACACTGGCTCTATCCTCACGGTGCAAGCAAGGCTAGATGCCTTGATGTTAAGGCGTCTGCTCACGGACAGGAAGCCGCACTGTGCTACTGAACAGTTCTTCGGCTTATGGCACGTTTGAGCCATACCGAACGGCTCTGAAAGGGTCTGCTTCTGGGGAAAAAACCGGAAGTCATCGGCACAAGGTTGGAATGACGCGATTGACCCGACTCGGACATCGGCAGCCAACCTTGCTGTGATGCACAACGTGCAACCAGTGTGGTAGGGTGCGGCGGTCGGCCTGAGGGCGAGCCCATGAGGCGACGGGAATTCATCGCAGGCCTTGGCGGCGCGGCGGTCACCTGGCCGGTCGCAGTGCGGGCGCAGCAGGCGCCGATGCCTGCGGTTGGATTTCTGCACTCGGCGTCAGTGCGAAATTACGAACTGCAGGTGAACGCCTTTCGCGAGGGTCTGGCCAACGCCGGCTATGTCGAAGGCCGAAATGTCACGATCGAATATCGCTGGGCAGAAAGTCAGCTGGACCGACTGCCTGCGCTCGCCGCCGAGCTGGTCCGCCGCCCTGTCGCGGTGATCGCAGCTTGCGGCAGCCCGACAGTCGCATTGGCAGCCAAATCGGCGACCACATCGATTCCAATTGTGTTCGAGACCGGTGCCGACCCGGTGCAGATCGGACTGGTTGCGAGCCTCAACCATCCCGGCGGCAACGTCACCGGCTTCACTAACGTCAGCGGCGAGCTCGCTGCAAAGCGCGTGGGATTGCTGCGCGAGCTCGTGCCATCTGCGACGTCAATTGCCGTTCTCATCAATCCGACACGACCCGGGGCCGATGCGCAGTCGGCGCACATCCAGGAGGCGGCGCGCGCGATCGGGCTGCCGCTGCACATCGTCAAAGCAGCGAGCGAACACGACCTCGAGGCGACTTTCTCGAGCCTGGCCCAGCTTCGTTGCCCTGGCCAAGCGCTACGCGGTCCCCACGATCTACGAATTTCGGCATTTCGTGGTGGCCGGCGGACTCATCAGCTATGGCCCCGATCCCCATGACTCCTATCGCCAAACCGGAAGCCTCGTCGGCCGCATTCTCAAAGGCGAGAAGCCCGCCGATCTTCCCGTCATGCAGCCAAGCAAGTTCGAGCTGGTCATTAACATGAAGACCGCGAAGGCCCTCGGCATCGAGGTGCCGAACTCGATGCAGTTGCTGGCCGACGAGGTGATCGAATGAGCGCCCTTTGCTGCGTTGCGCAAGTCCGGAAATTGGCACGCTTGAGACATGCCGCCGGACGTGCCGAATGTCTGCTTGTCGGGGAAGACCGAAAGTGGTTGGCATACCGCCAAAACGACGCGATTGACTCACAGCGGTCCTTCAAAACGCCCCACTGCCCCACGACAAAGTGCTAGGGTGTTTCTCCCACATGCGTGGCCTTTGGAGGAGGCACATGCGACGGCGGGAGTTCATCGCAGGGCTAGGCAGTGCTGCGCTATGGCCGCTGGTAGTGCAGGCGCAGCAGCCCGTCATCCCTATCGTCGGATTTCTGAACTCTCAATCGGCCCAAAATTACCAACGCCAGCTGGCGGCCTTTCTCGACGGGCTCGCCGAAGCCGGCTACGTCGATGGCCGCAATGTCAAGATCGAATACCGTTGGGCGGAGAACCATTCCGATCGGCTGCCGGCCTTGATGGCCGATCTTGTGGAGAAGAAGGCGACCGTGATCGCCGCGACCAGCACACCGGCAGCACTCGCAGCGAAGGCCGCGAAAACAACCATTCCGATCGTCTTCGAGACCGGTTTCGATCCGATCCAACTCGGCCTCGTCACAAACCTCAACAAGCCAAGCGAGAACATCACTGGCGTTACGCAACTCAATGCACTGGTCACTCCGAAGCGGCTGGAATTGCTGCACGAGCTCGTGCCAAAGGCCAACGTCATCGGCCTCCTCGTCAATCCGGCCAATCCCACCCTGATTGAAGTCGAAACCAACGGAGCCATGTCCGCGGCTCACAGCTTTTCCGTCACGCTTCATGTTCTGAATGCCAGCAACGAGGGTGATTTCGAGGGCGTCTTTGCCAAGCTCACGGAGCTGGGCGCAGGCGGGCTCGTCGTCGGCGCTGATCCCCTGTTCACCAGCCGAAGCACACGGCTCGGCGAACTCGCGGCGCGCTACGCGATGCCCGCAGTCTTTGAGAACCGCTCGTTCGCCGCAGCCGGCGGGCTCGCAAGCTATGGCAGCAACGCTCTCGATTCTTACCGGCTGACTGGCGCTTACGTCGCTCGCATCCTCAAGGGTGAAAAGCCCGCCGATCTGCCGGTCCAGCAAGGAACCAAACTCGAACTGTTCATCAACGCAAAATCCGCCAAGGCGCTCGGGATCACCGTTCCGCTGCCCTTGTCAGGCCGCGCCGACGAGGTGATCGAGTAAGGCCTGTCACTTCCGGTTTTGGCACAAAAGCGAAGTGCCAGCAGCGTCGAGCGATGTCCGAGTTTAAGTGCAAAGCGGAAGAAATATACTCGTGTTGAGTTCTTCTCACTTTGACCCGCAACAGACATCCGACGTCGACACT
>VAZV01000197.1 GCA_005884765.1 Alphaproteobacteria bacterium | reverse complement strand
CTGCCGCACCAGCGTCGCCGCGCGGGTCGCGTTCTGCTTGATCTGCATGATGTCCTGGAACGAAGGGTCGGTCGGCTTGTGCGCGTTGAGCAGGAAATCGTTGGCCATCATGATCGCGGAGAGCACATTATTGAAGTCGTGCGCGATGCCGCCGGCGAGCTGGCCGACCATGTCCATCTTCTGCGACTGGTTGATCTGGTTTTCCAGCGCGCGCCGCTCGGTGGTCTCCAGCATGTAGACGATTGCAGCCTCGGTGTCGCGCTCGTCTTCCTCGACCGAGGTGACGAAGAACTGCCCCCAGCGCTCCTTGGCGCCCTCCAGCATCGCCTCGACCGGGGGGATATCGCCCTGCCCGTCCGCTGCGCGGTTGATCGCGGAGATCAGCAGGCCGCGGTCCCGGCTGTTGACGGTGCGGAAGATCGACTTGTGGGCTGCGCCGTCGAGGTCCAGGCTCTGCGCCAATTTGGCGAAACGCGCGTTGGCGCGGACCACCGCGCCCGATCGATCCACGGTCGCGATCGCCATCGGGGTGTGGTCGAAGAAGCGCATGAAGCGGACTTCGGCGGCGCGCTGCGGATCGGAACGCTCGTCGCGGGCGCGGCTGATCACGAGCGTACGCGACAGACCGGGCGCGCCGTCGGCGCCGAAAGCGAGCTTGTGATAGAGCCGCACCGGCATGGTCTTGCCGCCGCGCATGCGCAGGTCGATATCGAACACCTCGGTCTTGACTTCGCCGGGCGCGGCCACGATCGAACTCAGCAGCGAAGCGCCGTCGCCGGAAACGATATCGGACAGCTTCAACCCGCCCGAGCCTATTTCGGCAAGATCGTGATCCAGCCAGTTCGCGAGCGTCGCATTGACATAGACGAGATCGCCGAGCGCATTGACCGAGAAGAACCCGCACGGCGCGTGATCGAGATATTCGATGGCGTGCTGCAACTCCTTGAACACGTCCTCCTGCCGCTCGCGGTCGCGGGTGATGTCGGCGATCGACCACACCGAGTATTTCGCCTCATGCTTGCCCTGGCCGAGCGGGCGAACCCGCATCCTGAGCCAGCGGCCGTGGGCTCCCTCGGTGCCTGCAATCCGCACCTCCTCCTGTTGCCGCTTGCCCTCGCGCCCCGCCTTGAGCAGGCGAAACACCGCTTCGGAGACATCCGGATTACCGATGAAGACCCGCTCGATGGGCCGCACATCCTGGGCGCCTGCGGCGCCCGTCAGCGCGAGATAGGCGGCATTGGAATAAACCACATGGCCGCGCGGGTCGGTGACCGCCAGCCCATCAAAGGCGTGGTCGGCGATATGCCCCATGATCGGATCGTCGGCGCTGCGGTTGGCGAAACGGACGATGCCGGCGGCGAATGCGAACAGGTTGAACAGCCCGACCATCGCCAACAGCGCCAGGACGCCCAATATGTAAGGCTGCGCCTGCGCCCGCCCGATGGTCATCAGCGCGACCGCCACCGCAACCAGGGAGACCGCCACCAGCAAGACCAGCACGATGCTGCCGCTGCGCCGTGCCGGTTCATGGACGGCCATCGGTTCCCGGGGCGGATCGTTGTCAGTCGCGGTGGTCATGCCGGGGACTTAACCCTGTCTTGTCAGGTGGTGATGCCCCTGAGTGCCTGAATCGGAGCGGCCAGCGCAAGGGCATCGGGGGGCTATTTCCTTGAGTTCAAGGCCTTTTGCGCCGCTTTCTGACCCTTGCCGGCCCTCCTTAGATCCGCCGGCCGGACAGACCCCGCCGCAAGCCCATCACGTAACCGATAATTTCTGCGACCGCATGATAGTGCTCGACCGGAATTTCCTCGTCGATCTCGACGGTGGCATAGAGCGCCCGAGCCAGCGGCACGTTTTCGACGATCGGGATGCCGTGTTGTTGCGCGACTTCCCTGATTTTGAACGCGATGTTGTCGGCGCCCTTGGCGACGCAGACCGGCGCCGACATGCCGCGCTCGTAGGACAGCGCCACCGAATAGTGGGTCGGGTTGGTGATGATAACGGAGGCCTTGGGAACCGCGGCCATCATCCGCTTCTTCATGCGCGCCTGCCGCAATTGGCGGATTCGGGCCTTGATGTGCGGATCGCCTTCGGACTGCTTGAACTCCTCCTTCATCTCCTGCAGCGACATCTTCTGCCGCTCGAACCATTGCCGGTACTGGAACAAATAGTCCGCGATCGCGACCACGGCGAGCATGGCCACCACCGCGCCCATCAGATGCTGGGTCAAGGTCGTGGTCGTCCCCAGGATCGCCGTCGGGTCGAGCCGCACCATCGATTCCAGGCGATGGCGCTCCGGCCACAGGATCGCCGTCATCACGGCGCCCAGCGCTGTGACCTTGAAGATACCCTTGGCGAAGTTCGCTGCCGCCTGCTTGCCGAAAATCCGCTTGGCGCCGGAGGCTGGCGATATCTTGCTGAGCTTGGGCTTGAGCGCCTCGCCGGACCATACCAGGCGGTGCTGCACCACGTTGCCGATGATCGCCGCAATCGCCAGCATCAACAACGGCACGCCGATCGCCGCGACGACGGCATATTCAAGCGAGGCCGTCAGCGCCAGAAGCCCGGGTCCGTCGCTGCGGATCATCCAGGAATTGGCGATCAGATTGCGCATCGGCACCAGGATGCCGCCGCCGATCGACCCGGAGAACGTCGAGAGCAGCAGCGTCGCGCCCGCGATCACGAACCAGGTGTTGATTTCCTGGCTTTTGGCGACGTCGCCCCGCTCAAGCGCTTCGTCGAGACGTTTTTGCGTCGGGTCTTCTGTCTTGTCTGATGTGTCGTTCTCGTCGGCCATGGGCTGAAGGGTCTCACCTGAGCGGCATCAAATCGTGCATCACGCCTATGAAGTAATCGAGGAAGGTTCCCATCATGGCCGCGATGACGACGGCAAGCACGAGAAAGCCTGCCATGATCGACAACGGCACGCCGACAAAATAGACCTGCATCTGCGGCATCAGCCGCGCCAGCACGCCGAGCCCGATGTTGAACACCAGCCCGAACACCAGGAACGGTGCGGACAGCTGCAGGCCGATCCGGAACGCGGCCGCGAAAGCGCGAGTCGCAAGCGAAGCGACGTCGCCGCTCGCCATCGTCTCGCCCGGCGAGAAGATCTGGTAGCTGTCATTGAGGGCTGCGATGACAAGATGATGGCTGTCGGTCGCAAACAGCATCGTCACCCCGAGCATGGTGAGGAAGTTGCCGATCAGGATGCCCTGCTGGCCCTGGGTCGGGTCGACCGAGGTGACAAACCCGAGCCCCATTTGCTGGGCGATCACGCTGCCCGCGACCTGAAGTGCGGCAAGCGTCACCCGCGCGGTGGCGCCCAGCACGATGCCGATGACGATTTCGCGCAACATCAGTATCAATAGCGACGTCAGCGATTGCATGTCGATCTGGTAGGCGGAGCGGTGCAGCGGCAGGATGACCAGGGTCAGCATCAGCGCGATCGCGAGCTTGACGCGAACCGGGATGTTGGACTCCCCTAACCCCGGCAACAGCATCACCATGGCGCCGATGCGGGCGAATACCAGCATGAAGGCGGCGGCGAGCGCGGGCAGCAGCGAGATATCGATGCGCATGACCTAGGCACTTTGCATCAACCGCCTATGATTCGCGACGATATCCGCATCATCTGGCTGTGCAGCGAATCCGCCATGAACGGCAGCGCCAGCAATAGCGTCACGAAAATCGCCAGGATTTTCGGCACGAACACCAGCGTCTGCTCCTGGATCTGGGTCAGCGCCTGGAACAGCGATACCACGACGCCGACCACGAGGCCGACCACCATCAGCGGCGAGGACACCACGACGAGAGTCCAGATCGCATCGCGCGCCACGTCGAGCGTTTCAGCACCGGTCATTCTGTTTTTCCATTTTCACTCGATTTAACCACCGTCATTCCGGGATGCGCTACTTGGCGCAGGCCCGGAATCCATACTCCCGATCGTGGTTATGGATTCCGGGCTCGTCGCTTCGCTCCGCCCCGGAATGACAACTCAGATCGACATCTTCATGATGTCTTCATAGGACTGGATGACGCGGTCGCGCACCGACACCAGTGTCGAAACCGCGACATCGGTTTCGGCCACCGCCGTCACCACATCCATCACGTTGGCCTTGCCCGACGCCATCGCCACGGTCTGCGTATCGGATTTCTTTCCGGCGTCCAACACGCTTCCAATCGCGTCCTTGAGCAACGCGCCGAACGACGGTCCGCCGCCCGGCTCGGCGCCCTTGTTGGCACCGCCGGTATCGAGGATGCGGGCGAGATTGGCGTAGGCGTTCGCGGCAACTGTAGGGGATGCCATGATATAAGCTCTCCTGGTCAGCTCTTGAGGATGTCGAGAGTGCGTTGGATCATCCGGCGCGTGGCGCTGATGACGTTGAGGTTCGCTTCATAAGACCGCTGCGCATCGCGCATGTCGGTCATTTCGATCATCGGGTTGACGTTCGGATATTTGACGTTGCCGCTCGCGTCCGCGGCCGGGTTGCTCGGTTCATATTTGGTGCGAAATGCCGAATTGTCGGGCTTGATCTTGCCCAGGGCGACCACCCTGGCATCGAGCGCGCGGTCGAGCGCGGAGGAAAAAGTCGGGACCTTGCGGCGATAGGGGTTGCCGCCGGCGGTCGGCGCGGTGGAATCGGCGTTGGCGATGTTCTCCGAGATCACCCGAATCCGGCCGGCCTGCGCGCGCAGCCCGGACGTCGCAATCCCCATCGAGCGGACGAAGTCGCTTGAATCGTCAGCCATGCTGTCGCCGCTCCCTGTTGCCGATCATGCGCTAGCCCTTTCCGATCGCGGTCTTGAGAAGGTGCAGGCTCTTGCTGTAGAGCGAGGTCACCGCGGCGTAATCCATCTGGTTGGCCGAGACCTTGAGCATCTCGTCCTCGAGATTGACGGCGTTGCCGGCGGGGCGCGTCTCGAAGCCGGCCTTGCGGTTCTGGTCGAAACTATCGCCACCGCCATTGGCGGGCGCGATATGGCTGGTCGCGGTTCGCATCATGGCCAGCGTCCCCATCGATCCGGCGGCAGCGCCGGTCTTGTCGAATTTCGGTTCGACCAGGTCGCGCGGCTTGAAGTTCGGGGTGTCGGAATTGGAGACGTTTTCGGAAAGGACGCGCTGGCGTTCCTGATGCCACTGCATCTTGGTGCGCAGCGCCGAGAGCACCGGAAGATCGTTGATCGACATCGCGCCACTCCCCTTCGCCGCCAGCAGCTAGGCAGAATTTGCCGCGTGTATGGTTAATAGCGAGTTAAAATGGCGAGGGCTGATCGCGACGATGTCCGCAGGCCCAATTGCCGCGGTTCGATCCATTCGAGCGCATTTTCGCCACGAAGTCTGCGTTAACCCAACTCGTTCGGCGTTCAGGCGAAACGCAAGAAGTCGTTTTGGTCCAGACGATTCATAGGTTATTAAGGAATGTGGCGGCAGTTCCTGCCGTGACGGGTTAAGAGATAGTTCCATCCTCAGGCTCCCTTAGGCGTCTGTCGCATCGCGAGCGGCAGGCGATAGGCTTGGAGCGATAGGCTTGGAGAAAGCGGCTTTCGCCGGGGACGAGCATGCAGGCAGTGACCTTTTTCTTTGCATTTGTGGCGGTGCTGGCGCTGATCGGCGTCGCCGCCTGGCTGGTTCGCCGATTCGCCACCAATCGCCTGGGCGCCAACACCAATCGCGGCCGGATGCCGCGACTGGCCGTGATCGACGCCTCCGCCGTGGATGGCCGCCGCCGGCTGGTGCTGGTACGGCGCGATAACGTCGAGCATCTGATCATGATCGGTGGTCCGACCGATATCGTGGTCGAATCCCACATCGTGCGCGCGCAACCAGCCCGGGATCAGCTCCCGCAGCGGCTGCCCGGCAGCATCGGGGCCGAGCTGCCACCGCCCCGCATCGCGCCGCTGCCCGATGCCGTCTGGGCCGACAGCGAAAGCGCGAAGTCGGAAGATCGGCCGGAACCGCAAATGCCGGAGCCGCCGCCGCGTCCGGTGCGGCCGTCCTTTGCCGATGAAGTCCGCCGCCCGGCGCCGGTGCCGTCGGAGCGCCGCAATGATCGCATCGATCTTCCACTGGCCGGCTTCGCGCCGGAGCCGCCCGGCGGCCGCGCGGAGCCAAGATCCGAACCACGATCCGAACCGCGACCCGAATCGCGATCCGAATCGCGGCCTGAACCGATGCCGACGCGCGTCACCCGCGGCGAGCCGTTGATGCCGCGGCCACAGCGTTCGAGCGAACCGCCGAAAGCGCCACCTTCGGTCCGCGCGCCGGAACGCGCTGCCGCACCGCCTCCTCCGCCTCCGATCCCCTCCGACGCCGACCAAAATCTCGCCGAGATGGCGCAGCGGCTGGAAGCGGCGCTTCGCCGGCCCGCGGGCGAGCCGATGGCACCGCCGGTCGCGCCCGAGCCGCCGGTCCGGCCCTCGCGCAGCGAAGCGCCGCCGCCTCCACCCAAGAGCGGCTTTGAAAATCTCGAAGACGAAATGGCCTCGCTGCTCGGCCGTCCAAAGCCGTCTTCGTGAGGTCCGATAACCTTCCGCGTAGAGTTTTATTCCTAATCACACTGATAGCCGCCGGAACACTGGCGGATGGCGCCTTCGCGCAAGATATCAGTATCAATCTCGGCCAGGGCAACGGCGGCGTCACCGAGCGCGCGATCCAGCTGATCGCGCTTCTGACGGTGCTGTCGATCGCGCCGTCGATCCTGATCATGATGACGTCGTTCACCCGCATCGTCGTGGTGCTGTCGCTGCTGCGCACCGCCATGGGCACCGCGACCGCGCCGCCGAATTCCGTGATCATTGCGCTCGCGATGTTCTTGACCGCCTTCGTGATGGGGCCGGTCTTGCAGAAATCCTACGACGCCGGCATCAAGCCTCTGATCGCCAACCAGATCAGCGTCGAGGACGCGTTACAGCGCGCCTCGGTGCCGCTGCGCGGCTTCATGCAAAAGAACGTGCGCGAAAAGGACTTGAAGCTGTTCATGGATCTGTCCGGCGAGCCGCCGGCGGCGACACCGGACGACATGTCGCTGCGGATCCTGGTGCCGGCCTTCATGATCTCGGAACTCAAGCGCGCCTTCGAGATCGGCTTCTTGTTGTTCCTCCCCTTCCTGATCATCGATCTCGTGGTGGCATCCGTCTTGATGTCGATGGGCATGATGATGCTGCCGCCGGTCGTGGTGTCGCTGCCGTTCAAGCTGATCTTCTTCGTGCTGGTCGACGGCTGGTCGCTGGTGGCGGGAAGTCTGGTGCAGAGCTACGGCGGATAGGCTGCCGCGCCATTCTGACATGCTCTCGCCACGTATGGCCCCTACTCCGTCGATGACGCACCGGACTGTTAGCAAACAGGGCATGGCGGCACGCATGTGGTCGAAGGTCGTCACGTTGATTGCGGTCATCCTGGCGCATGGCGCGCTGGCGCAGGATAAGCCGTTGGACCTGACGCCCGCCGGCAAGGCTATCCTGCAAGGCAAGGTCGCGGCAGACCTCCAGGCCATGAATGACCGTCCTCCCGCAACGACCAGGCCGCTCACCTTTCCGCTTGCGACGTGCACGTTTCCAGGCGGCCTGTGTGGCGCGGTCCGTCGCGACGGCACGGTCGCGGTGGCCCCGCAATACGATTGGATCGGCACGTTCTCTGACAACCGAGCTGCCGTCCGCCTCGGCGGTCTCTACGGCTTCGTCGACGAGGAAGGACGCGAGGTCGTCACGCCGCGGTATCGCATCGTCGACGACTACAAATTCGGCTTCGCGCAGGTCGACGTCGAAGGCAAGTCCGGCCTGATCGATCGCGATGGCAAGATGATCATCGAGCCGAAATACGGATTTATCCGCGCGATCGCTCCCGATCGTTTTGCCGTGTCGGAACATCGCGAACTCGGCGGCATGAAAGGTGGCGAAGACTTTTCAGAGACCTGGGTGGACCCCAGCGGCTTTATCAGCGTCCTTGGATCGTCTTTCGAATCCAAAAATACCGGCATCGTCGACATGTCGGGACAATGGATTGTGCCACCGGTCACCTCGCGCGAGTTCGACAAGGACGATGCCTCGATCCGCTGGGTGCAAAGGGAAAAGTTGTGGGGACTGGCGCGCGCCGACGGAAGCTGGCTGACCAAGCCAAAATTCGAGCAGGTAGATCCATTGCGCGACGGCTTGGCGCGCGTGACGCTCAACGGCAAGGTCGGCTTCATCGACCGGACCGGGAATTTCGCGATCGAGCCGGTCTTCGACAAGGCCTGGCCGTTCAGCCCGGGCTTTGGCCGCACGTCGGCTGCGCAAGATGGCATCTTTGGCGTGATCGACCGTGCCGGTAGGTGGGTGTTCCAGACCAACTATCAGCAGGTCCATGCCGCCATTGAGTTCGGCGGCTCCAATGGCGTGTTCGGCTGGCACTTCAAAAAGGATGAGCAGTGGGGCCTCCTCGACCTCGACGGCCGCATCGTGCTCGACGCCGATTACGATCAGACGATCCAGCGTTGCGCCGATGGCCGGCTGACCGCCTACAAGAACAAGGAGTGGTTCTACTTCAAGGGGGACGGCAGCCCGCTGCAGCCGCCGGATGGTCGGCTGCTCGACGCCGCATGCGGCAGCGTTCCGCCATTCACCTTGAAGATCGGCGACAAGTTCAGTTTGGTCGACGCCGGCTCGAAGCCCGTGACCCCCTTGCAGTTCGAGGCGGTGGCTCCGACAACACCCGGCGCCAAGAACGTGAAGCTCGACGGCAAGTGGGGACGCATCGGGGCGGACGGCCACTGGCTGCTCGAGCCCCGATTCGACTACCTGTCGGGCGGCGGCGATATCTTCGTTGCATCTGTTGACGGTAAGCGCGGCTTCATGCGGTCTGACGGCACTTGGCTGATCGAGCCGAAATTTGATGCCGCGCGGCGGCGCGATGCCGATACCGCCTTCGTCACGCTCTCCGGTGCGACCGGCGTGCTGCGGCTCAAGGATCAGTCCTGGGCCATTCCGCAGCGTCCCGGCGTCATGTGCGATATCAACTCCGCCATCATGTCGCAAAGCGACGGCAAGCGCACGATCCTGTCGCGAAATGGGGAAAGCTGGATCGACATCGGTGCCGAGCGCATCGGCATCACCCTCGAGTACGGCCTCCTGACCTTTCTCAAGGACGGCAAGTGGGGGCTGGTCGACACCGCCGGACAGGTGATCATCGAGCCGCAATACGACGAACCGGTCTATTTCGCGCCACGCCTGCGCGGCGTCGCCTGGGCGAAACACGACGGCAAATGGTGTGCGATTGACCGGCGCGGCCAGCCAGTGGCGGGCATTGCCTGTGCCGATGATGATCCCGTGCAATGGCCGACCGGCCAGTTCGCGTGCAAGGTAGAGCCCTGAGCTCGGCATCGAGCCCGCGCCTGCAATAAATCTCTCGCCAGAATCGGAAATACCGCCTCGGAGGCGGTGTTCTCAACCATCGATGCGATTTCAGCAAGCGAGCCTGAGCGAGGGCGGACCCGTGATGAAATCGCGCTCGCGTTATTTTATTTTGAAATATTTGAAGCTTGTGACGTTCCTCGCGGTCTGGATCGCGTTGGCGTGGCCCGTTTGGCAATCGCTGTGTTAGCCGAGTGGGCAGCCTCGACATGCGCTACGGAATTGTTGGATTGGGCGCCGCGCTTCATTATGATGTGCGCCAAAGCATCAGGGAGCCCAACTCCATGCAGCAGCCATTCGACCGCACCAAAGAAGACCTCGGCAACTCGATCCATCTCGAACACGTCAACGTCCAAGTGCCTGACCAGCGCTTGGCGATGTTGTTCTATGTCGCGGGCCTCGGGCTTACCCGCGACCCCTATCTGATGGTGTCCGACAGCAACATGTGGGTCAATGTCGGCCGCAGCCAGTTTCACCTGCCGAGCGGCGCACCGCAGGTGCTGCGGGGCCATACCGGGATTGTCATCTCGGGCCGAAAGGCCCTGCTCGATCGGCTCACCTCGGTCGCAAAGAAGCTTGACGGCACCGCGTTCGCGTTCCGCGAGCACAACGACCACGTCGAGGCGATATGTCCCTGGGGCAATCGCGTGCGCTGCTATGAGCCGGATGCCGCGCGCTTCGGACGCATCACGCTTGGCATTCCCTATGTCGAATTCGAGGTGCCGCATGGGACGACCAAAGGCATTTGCGCCTTCTATCCAAAATTCATGGGAATACCGGCCGAGCCGAAAAACGGCGACGGCGCCTTGGCGCGCGTGAAGGTCGGAAAGGATCAGTATCTGCAATTTCGCGAGAGCGATTCCCCGCAACCGGATTACGACGGCCACCACGTGCAGATCTACATCACGAATTTCTCAGCTCCCCACCGCCTGCTCTCGGAGCGCGGCCTGGTCTCCCAGGAAGACAACCAATACCAATACCGCTTTCGCGACATCGTCGATCCCGCTGACGGCAGGCACCTGTTCACGGTCGAGCACGAGGTGCGCAGCGCCACGCATCCGATGTACCTGCGTCCGCTCGTCAACCGCAATCCGGCGCAGACCAACCGCACCTACGCGGCCGGCCACGAGCAATGGGCCTTCGCGATGGGACCTGAACAGTACGACGGACGCTAGCGGCGACGTACCGCGTCCTTCGCACAGGCGTGCGGCTGATGGCGCGATAACGGACCTCGCAGTGTAACTACCGTTTTGCCGACCACTATCTCCGCCGTGAGGCAGCCTCAAGGAATTCAAAACCAAAAAAGGGGAGAAACCCATGCAGAGCCGGCGCGCGCACTTGCAGAGCTTGCTGGGCATGGCGGCGCTGGCCGGGATGTCCGGTGCCGCCCACGCCGAGGACCAGCCGATCCCGCCGGAGGGGATCGGTCATCGCATCAAGCATCTTTCCTACAGCGACATTGGCGGGCGTCCGGACAGCGTCCAGATCATGTCAAACCGCAACCACCTCTATGTCGGACACATGTTCAGCGATGGCGTGACCATCCTGGATGCCAGCGACCCGCGTCGTCTGAGGCCGGTGAGTTTTTTCACCGCCGAGCAATACACCAGGACGCATCATCTGCAATCATCGGACGATCTCTTGCTCGTTGCCAACGGCGCCAATATCGTCGCCATGCAGTCCTATAGCGACCAGCGCGGCTATTTCGAGAACAGCCTCGCCGACAGCATCACCAGGCGCAAGAGCTTCCGCAGCGGCCTGTCGATCCATGACATCTCCAAACCTTCCGAAATGCGCGAGATCGCGTTTCTGGAAATGCCGGGACTGGGCATCAACCGCTTGTCCTGGATGGGCGGGCGTTACGCCCATGTTTCGGCGCACTTTGACGGCTTCACCGATCACTGCCTGTGTATCGTCGACCTGCAGGAGATCACCAAACCCGTGATCGTCTCGAAATGGTGGCTGCCGGGCATGAACGGCGCCGCCGGCGAGGTCTCGAACGCGCCCAAGGGCAAGCGCTACGCGCTGCATCACATGATCGTCGCAGGCCCGCTCGGTTACGGCGCCTGGCGCGACGGCGGCTTCACCATCCACGATGTCAGGGATGCCGCGCAGCCGAAATTATTGTCGCACATCAACTGGTCGCCGCCATTTCCCGGCGGCACCCACACCCCGCTGCCGTTGCCGGGGCGCAATCTCGCGGTCGTGGCGGACGAGGCGAACGCGGAGAAGTGCGCCAAAGGGCTGTTCCAGATCTTCGTGGTCGATGTGCGGGCCCCGGAAAATCCTGTGACGATCGCAACCATGCCGGTACCGCGTGACCGTGACTACTGCGCCGCCGCCGGCACGTTCGGTCCGCACAATCTGCATGAGAACCGCCCAGGCTCGTTCCAGAGCGAGCAAACCATTTTCGCCACCTACAACGCCGGCGGGGTGCGCGTTTTCGATCTCAAGGATCAGTTCGCACCAAAGGAGCTGGCGTTCTGGCTGCCGCCCGCGCCGGCCAAATTGATCGACCCGCGGCCCAACATCGCGCTCGCCGCCAAAACAGCCGATCTCTATGTCACGCGGGATGGACTGATCTATGCGAGCGACTGGAACGCCGGCCTGCACGTGCTCGAATATCTGGGTTGAGCGGAGCTCTGCCGCGCGCTTGGGCTTTTGACCCGGAACGATCGACGCTGCCCTTCCAGTAGCTGCCTTGAGCCGCTAGGATGCCCTGCCACTCTGGGGCAAAGCATGAAGCGGCGCGAGTTCATGGTGCTCCTCGGCAGCGCGGCAGTGACATGGCCGCTTCCTGCGCGTACGCAACAAGCGATGCCTTTGATCGGGTTTCTCAGCAGCCGGTCTCCCGATGAATCGGCAGGTGTGGTGGCAGCGTTCCGGCAAGGTTTACGCGAAACCGGATTTGTCGAAGCGCAAAATCTGACGATCGCGTTCCGCTGGGCCGAAGGCCACTATGACCGATTGCCTGCGCTGGCGGCAGAGCTCGTCGGTCTGCCGGTGGCTGTGCTTTACTCTGCAGGCGGGCCGCCGGCGGCGCTCGCGGCCAAGGCTGCGACCTCCACCATTCCGATCGTGTTCTCGGCGGCCAACGACCCGGTCGTACTGGGTCTGGTCGCGAGCCTCAATCGGCCGGGCGGCAACATCACAGGCATGAGCCTGTTTGCCTCGGACCTATGGGCAAAGAATGTCGAGTTGCTGAAAGAATTGGTGCCCACGGCCAAAGTCATGGCCTATCTCGTCAATCCATCGTCTCCAAGCGTCGCGACGTATATGAAAGGCGCAGCCGAGGCGGCGAGTGCATTGGGGGTCGATATTCACCTCGTCAAGGCCAGCACCGAGCGCGAAATCGACGAAGCTTTCGCCTCCCTCGCAAGGCTGCGCGTCGGTGGACTCGTCGTGCCCAACGAACCGTATCTCGATAGCCAGCGGGAGCGGATCACAGCGCTCGCTGCACGATACGCGGTACCGGCGTTGTATAATCTTCGCGAATATGTCGTGGCGGGCGGGCTAGCGAGCTATGGACCTAGCTTGCCGGATTCGTATCGTCGGGCAGCGATGTATGCAGGCCGGATTCTTGGAGGTGCGAAGCCGGCAGACCTGCCGGTTCAAGTCCCGACCAAATTCGAGTTTGTGCTCAACCTGAAGGCCGCCAAGGTTCTAGGGATCACAATTGCGCCGACGCTGCTCGCCCGCGCCGATGAAGTGATCGAATGAGGATGCTGTTTGCGGCGCGGCGCTGGTCGCGGGCTTCTGCACTCTGGACTTGGCGCTCCCGAACTGATCCTTATCAGTTCATTCCGTTTGTTCCAGCAGTCCCAAAGAGACGCCAATGCTTGCCTGCCAACGCGACCTGTTCGAGATGCCACGCCATGTCTGCTACCTGAATTCGGCCTCCTACAGCCCGTTGCCGCTGAAAACCCAGGAGGCCGGCCGTGCTGCGGTTCTCCGCAAAGCCACGCCATGGACACTCGACGCCGCGTTCGCCAACACGCAGCACGAACGCGCGCGCACTGCCGCCGCCCGCCTGATCGATTCCGATCCTGCCGACATCGCGCTGATCCCCTCGGTCAGCTACGGCGTCGCGACGGCCGCCAAGATTGTGACGATCCCCCGCGGCGCGCGCGTCCTCGTACTGGAAAACGATCATTCCTCGCCAGTGCTGGAATGGCAGACCCGGGCCGAGGCCCAGGGTTTTGCGATCGAGACGGTGCGCCAGCCCGATGACGGCGACTGGACAGCGGCCGTTCTCGCGGCGATCGAGCGATCCGGCGCGCCGCCGGTCGCCCTCGCCTCGATCTCGTCGGTGCACTGGTCGGACGGCGGGCTGATCGACCTCGAAAAAGTGGCGGCCGCGCTGCGACGGCAAGGCGCCCTTTTTCTCGTCGACGCGACGCACGGCGTGGGTGTGCTGACGATGGACGTGACGCGTCTCGACCCGGACTTTGTGATCTTCCCGACCTACAAATGGCTGCTCGGCCCCTACGGCAGGGCCTTTCTTTATATCGCCAAACGCCATCAGGGCGGCATTCCACTGGAGCAGACGGCGTTCGGCCGCCGTGACGTGCGCGCCGAGAATGCCGTCTATTTCTCAGATCTCAGCTATGTCGCCGATGCGCGGCGCTTCGACATGGGCGAGCGCGACCATTTCATATCGATGGAGATGGCCGCAATCGGCATGGAGATGATGGCCGAATGGGGCGCGGCAGCCATCGTGCAACGTCTCGCCATGCTGACCGAGCGGATCGCCGACGGCGCGCGCGACCTCGGCGTCAGCGTGCCGGAGCGTCAGCTGCGCGCGCCGCATATCCTCAGCCTTGGTTTCAAGGACGGGATGCCGGCAGGACTCGTCGAGGGACTTGCAACTGAAAGCGTCTACGTCGCGTCGCGTCTCGGCCGCCTACGCATCTCGCCCCATGTTTTCAACGACGAGACGGATTGCGACCGCTTCGTTGCGGCGCTGGCCCGGCGGCTCCGGGAATAATTCGCAGCCGGCGACGCACTCGCGGCGAGCCTGCCGGACGATGCTGCTGAACAACGCGCAGGTTGGCAGCTACTGCAATCATTAAGGCCTATTGATCTGCCTACATCTTTGGGCCCACCGGCTTCGTATTTGCCACTTAGTCGACTAGGCGGGCACCAAACGCTTGACGTTGATCTTGCGCTTGCGAACCTGGGCGAGGTCGTAATTCATTTGCATCCTAAGCCAGGTGTCGGCGGTGCTGCCGATAGCTTTCTCGAGTTTCACGGCCATTTCCGGCGTGATCCCGCTGCGCCCCGCAATGAGATTGTGAAGCTGCTGCCGGGTAATGCCGAGGCCCTTTGCCGCAGCGACAATCGAAACTTCAAGTTCGTCGAGCGTGTCACCGACCAACTCGCCGGGGTGAGGTGGATTTTTCATCTCCATTTTTTGCTCCCTCAGTGATAGTCCACAAGGTCAACATCGGATGCCTTGCCATCCACGAACCGAAAAATAATCCGCCAGTTTGCGCGCACAGTCACGGCCCAAAAGCCTTTAAGGTCGCCTTTCAATGGATGAATCCCGAAGGTTGGCAACCGCAACGCTTCGATCGTTTCTGCCGCATGTAGCGTCGCCAAAATCTGTCTGATCTTGCGCACATGTTCGGCGCTGACACCTCTGACGCTATCATTCTCGAAAAGTTGCCGCAGTCCCTTATGCTTGAAACTCTCGATCATTGCGCCCCGATCATATGTCGGGGCAACTGTAAAATGTCGATTTACATATGTCAAACGTTACTTTACATATGAGCTGAAAAAGTTCGTCTGGATTCCGGGCGAATACACGACAGGAATGACCGTCTTGCCTCGGCGAGGTCGGCGGCCGGTGGGATTTGGCGCGATTTCCGATTTCAGTCCGTAGTGAGCTTCGCAGTTTCCGCCGGCAGCATCGCGTTGGCGACCGCGTCCGGGAAGCGGGCCTTCATTTCGCGGAGGAAGCCTTCGAGCGTGTGACGCCCGCCGCCATCTTGGCGATCGCGGCGAATTCAGCGCGCCCCGGCTCGCTCGCTGTGTCGAGCAAGGAGCGTTAGGTGCCGTCAGAAAAAGCCAGGGCTCAGATCGACGCCATAAGTCATCAAAATCAGCCAGACCAGCAAACCAGCAGCGAAAACAAGCGCGATCCGTTTGAATATCATCTTACGTGCGGTTGCACGTGAGAGAGCCCGAGCAATAATTGTCACTCGCCACCTCCAATGCCTTCGACCCAAAGACATGTTGGTACTGTTCCGCACGGCCTCAGAATGCATCGAACCGTTCAACCGGAAGGTCCTTCGCGTCCCTCATCATTTGCACGATATCGATCCGGCTCGATGTCGCGGCAATCTCGGCCTTTTGCGGAACATTGACTATCATGGCGGTCGCGCCGACGAGGGCGACGATGACGGCAATCCACGCTGCAGCAGTGACGATGACAATCTGGCGCATCTTGTGTTCTCCGAACGATTGAGATCGGATCGTTCGCGCCCCAGTTTGATGAGCTTGTATCCAAGTTGGAGGCAACGCAAATTTTATGTTTCAATCGTTTTGATAAGGGCAACTTTGCATGCGCAGTCTCGATCAGCTGCGGACCTTCCTCGAGGTGGTCGAAGACGGAAGCTTCCCTGTCGCGGCACGGCGCCTCAACCTAACGCAACCGGCGGTCAGTCTGCAGATACGCGAGCTAAGGCGTGATGAAATTAGGTTAAGCTGGAACGGCAGCGGAGGCAGGCCCCCTCGCTCCGCCTTCGCGGTCGACCTCTCCCCGCAAGCGGGGCGAGGTGATACCGAACCCGCAGCCCGTTCAACCGAAACGCATCACGCTATAGAGCGGCGTTCTAAGGTGCGGTCGATCGAGCGCCTTCTGACGATGCTCTTATGTCGGCAGAATGGAGGCAGGCTTGAAAATCGCGCAACTGCCGCTGCGACGACTAGGTCGCATGGGCGGCGGCACGCATCCTCACAGTTGCGAAGCTTTTATTCGTGACCGTCGGGCCTGCAGGATGCCAAACGGATCTTCGCGGCGCGCGAGCCTGCGATAGGTGGTCAGGTCATCCTGCTGCAGCGCCGGCCCTTCGCCACGCCGCGTATCGGAGCCCGTGTTCGCGCCAAGCGCAAGCGAAGTGCCGAGACCCGCATAAAGGTACCGGTCACCGAAAGCTTTCTTCAATGCCGCGAACGTTGGCTCGCCGGTGCAATGCCCCGGCGCAACATTTTCGACCTTGAAGGTATCTTTCAGGGCCCCCACTGCCTTTGCGATAACCTCGTCAGAGGCGATGACGAGATGAAAGCCGCCAGCGATCAGATGAATCTTGGGATTGATAGCCGCCGCGGCCTCGACAATCCTTTCAATCCCCGGATGCGAGCAGCCAACGACCAGCACCACACCCTCAGATGTGTTGATAGCAAGAGACAGCTCCTTGAGCTCCTTCGTGCCGGGAGTATCGGACACCAACGCTATCAGCGTCATCCCTGGAGCGATTTCGGTGGTCTTGTCGATCAATTCGAAATTGGCCCCTTGCCATGCGGCGCCGAACTTCATGACTTCAGGTGGAGCGCCGCCATAGTAGCGCATCTCCGGCGGCAATGATTGGTCCTTTCGATAGAAGCTCGACGGCAGCGACGAGCCATAGATGCCGAATCCTTCTTTGGGCGCGTAGATCTTCACGGTCGGATTGACGCTCAAGACATAATTCAAACCTGCCATGTGGTCCGAATGCCGGTGCGACAGGACAACGAAGTCGAGCGTTTTCAGGTCAACTCCCTTGGCCTTCACATTGGCCGCAAATATGCCGGCGTCATTGCCGGTGTCGAACAAGATCCGTTTTCCGGCGACCTCCACGAGAGCGGAGAAGCCCCAGTCCTTGGACATCGAAGGATCGGCTCCGAATGCGTCGTAGAGGATGGTGATCTGGTTTTTAGACTCGGGTGCAGCGGCCCTGGCTGGGGCGGCTATGGAGAGGCTTGAAATACCTGCTGCGATCAGGAACGATGTGAGCAGCTTCATGAGAGTTCCTCCTTACGAACACACAATCATTGAAATCGCCTTTCGCCGGACAGAGAAGCCTGCTCAAGATTTTTGAAACACCGCCACAATACGCTCGCTCGTCAGCACTTTCCACGATGGTGAGCGCAACATCGGCGATCTCGGAGGTCGTCCTTCAAGTCAGGACCGCTGACGTATGGATGGCATGGCGCGCGAGCCTGCCATCTTCTCCGAGGAAAGAGATCGCGGCCCCCAAGAATTGACTGGCTGCAGCAGTGAGAATGACAACCTGAAGCATCTTGTTTTCTCCGAGGATTGACATCGGATAATTCGCGACCAAGATCGACCAGTTTTTACGCAGCCTCGGAGATAGAGCAAATTTCATGTTTCAATCGTTTTGATAAGGATAGCCTTGCATGCGCAGCCTCAATCTCGATCAGCTGCGGACCTTCCTCGAGGTGGTCGAGCGCGGCAGCTTCTCCGCCGCGGCACGGCGCCTCAACCTGACACAGCCGGCGGTCAGTCTCCAGATTCGCGAGCTCGAGCGACGTTTTAAGGTGCGGTTGATCGAGCGCCTGGGCAAGCAAGCACACGCCACGGCGCCGGGCCGCGTGCTCGTCGAGGCTGCGCAGCGCATTTTCCACGAGTGCGATCTCGTCGATGCGACAATGCGCCGTTTTTGCGAAGGCTGGATCGGCCGCGTGCGTGTCGGCACGACGCTGTCGTCAATGATATACAGGTTGCCGCCAATTCTAAATCGAGTACGCCTCGATCACCCCGGCATCGACCTCGTCGTCACCAATGCGCCGACACAAAACAGCGTCGAGAACGTCGTCCAGAACAGGGTTGACCTCGCGCTGGTGAACCTGCCGGTCGAGGAGAGGCGGCTCAAGATTACCCCGCTATGTCCGGAGCAACTGGTGGCCATATTCCCTATTGGCACGCGAGGCATTCCCGACGAGATCACGCCTGACTATGTCGCGCGGCAGGCTCTGCTGGTGGAGCATCCGAGCAGTGCGGCACATCCGCTGGTCCTGGGATGGTTGTCCGCGGCGCAGGAACCGCCGTTGCGAGAGCCGATGCCTTGGGCACGATCGAGGCGTTGAAGAGCGCCGTTGCCTCCAATCTCGGCATGGCGATTGTGCCCGAAGTGGCGGTCGCGATGCACATGTCCGATTTCATCGTGCGGCCGCTGCGGCCGCCACTTCCGCGCACCCTCGCCCTCATCGAGCATCGCAACAAGCCGAACGACCCTGCGCTCACAATTGTGCGCAACGCGCTGCTCACGCTGCAAACGGTCGGAACAATCCAGCCAAGGGCCGCCAAACGTCGGCAAAACAAGCGGGCCCGAGGCGCCGGCGCGTCCGCCTGAAGCCGAGGTATGCTCGACGATGTAGAATATTCAGATTCGAAATTTCGGCGGCTGGCGCCTTGCACCAAATTACCTCGCCGCATCCGCCCGCGTCAGTCCGATGATCCTCGGCAGCGATCCGGTCGAGACCGGTTCGGGCTTCGCCGTTTCCGCTGGCAGCATCGCCTTGGCAACCGCGTCCGGGAAGCGGGCCTTCATCTCGCGCAGGAAGCCTTCGAGCGTGTCGACGCCCGCCGCCATCTTGGCGATCGCGGCGAATTCGGCGCTGGAGGCGGCGCCCGGCTTGCTCGCGGTATCGAACGCCAGCCGGTCGGTCTCCCCGCTCATCAGCGGCGCGAATTTTTCGCGAAAGCGCACCAGGCCGATTCTGTCCTCGGCCAGCGCATATCCGACGACGGCACGCAGCACGTCGCTCTTCTCCGCCGCATTCAGCGGCTTGAAATCGCGCCAGCGCTCGCCGTAGTAGAGTTCGATCTGCTCGGAGGACTCGCGCCATTGCCGCGACGCCCAGTAGATGTCGGAGCGCAGGCGGATCGCCTCGCGCCCGGAGATGTTGGTGATGATGTCAAGCGCAAGTTCATGGCGGCCGACGTCGCTCAGCGCCCTCGCCTCCAACAACAGGCGCTGCTGGCGCAATTCGCCGGAGAGATCGGCGATCCGGGTCGAGCGAAGTGCCGCGATGGCGCGGTCCGGCTTGCGGTTGGTCAGGTACACCATGGCAAGACGCGCCGCGACCTGCGCGCGCGCCGCCCCCTCCAGGCGGTGATCGATCTGGTATTGCAGGAGCTCGGCGGCCTGATCCAGGAGATCGACGGCAACCAGCCGGTCCGACAAGCGCCTGATCATCTCGTCGCCGCGCCGGCCGATCGGCGTCAATTCCCGGAACTCGTAGAACATGCCGAGCGCCTCGATCGGCGGAAGCTCGTCGCCCTTGGGGCTAAGGAAGATCTGGGTAAACAGCGCGGACGCTTCATCCTGGGCCAGCCGCGAGGCTTCGGAATTGGGCTGCAGCCTGGTTGCGCCCCGCGCCGCGGCAAGCGATTCCGGGTAGCGCGCGGTTTCCGAATAGATCCGCGACATCATTTGCAGCGTTTTGACCTCGATCGCATCGCCGCGCCAGATCGCAGCCAGGGTCTCGAGTTCGCGCAAGGTCTCGGCCTGATTGATCTCGCCGCGCTTTTGCCGCAGCGCGACCTCGAGCAGCTTGGCTTCGGCCGCGGCCGCGCGATCGGAAGAGTTCACCGCGAATTTGTATTCGTCGAGCGCATCCTGGTCGTGCCCGAGCGCCTCGGCAAGCCGGCCGCGCAGCACCGCTACCGCGGGCCTGGTCGCCGCCGGCACGCCGATGACGTCCAGCTCGCTGCGCCGCCTGGCGGCGCCGGCATAGTCCCTGACCTCAAGCGAGGCGCGCATCGCTTCCAGCGTCACGATGGTCTGCAATTCCAGCGGCAACGAGGCGATCGCGAAATCGACGTTCTTGAATTTCTCGCGCGCCTCCGCCCATTTGCCCTGGCCGGCATAGGCGAGCCCCTTCCACAATTGCGAATCGTAATTGTCGCCGATCGCGGGGCTGGCGAGATCCTTCAGGCCCTGCCCGGGCCGCCCGATCACGATGCATGCGATCGCATGCACCATGCGCACGACGGATTCCTCGGCCTTTGTACCGGGATCTGCGAGGATGACTTCGGCCTCGCCCTTGGCCTCCTGATACATGCCCCACGCCATATAGAGCCGGGCGAGGTCGAGCCTGGCTTGCGGACGCTGATCCGGCTCGGCCGCGGCAATCGCCAGCATCAGCGCGTCTTCGCGCGCGACGAACCTTTGCGCCTGATTTTTCTTCCACTCCTCGATATCGAAGATCGGCCGCACCGCGGTCGCCGCGCGCTCGACCGCGACGCCTGCCGATGACAGCGTCAAGCCGCCCGGCCGCCCAAGAATGATCTTGTCGGCTGCGATCTCGACGCCGATGTCGTCGGAGTTCGGATGAATGGCGACGCCGTGGACCGATTCGAGCAGCGACAGCTCGACAAAATCCTGTCGCTTGACGAAGCCGCGCATCGGCGGCGGCGCCGTCACCACCAAGAGCGTGTCGCCGGCGTCCGGATCAACCAACCGATGCAAGGCGCCGGGATTAGCCAGCGGCACGGCGACGTTGGCGTGCGCGGGGTCGGCGATGTTGCGGATCACATTGAGCGGCTGCGGCGGGGCCAGCATCGTGTCGGCGAAGGTGAGCGTCCAGCTGGCGCCGCTTTCACGCTCGTCGCTGATCAAGGATTGCATTTGCGGGCGGTTGAGGCGAATGCGGATCGCCTGCCCGGTCTCCAGCGGCAGCCGGCTGACATCGCCGATCAGCGCGCCGGCGTTGACGCGGATCTTTTCGACGTCGAGCGACTTCGTCGAATCGAACACCAGCCAGACGCTGTCGCCGCGACGGAACGAGGCCGCCGGTGTCGGCGTGCCAAAGGAGAACATCAGGCGCAGGCCTTCGCTGTCGCGCCTGGTCTCAACCAGAACCGCCCCCTCGCCCGCCTCCTTGCCCGTGTCGGCGCGCGGCGCCGGATCGGACGCCGCCACGGTTGCCTTTGGCGCCGGCATGGCAAGCTCGGCTTTTGGCGTTTCCGGCTTGGATGATTGCGGATTGGGCGTTTCCGGCTTCGGCGCTTCCGGCTTGGGTGCTTCCGGCTTGGGTGCTTCCGGTTTGGGTGCTTCCGGTTTGGGTGCTTCCACCTTGGCCGAAGGCATTGCCTTCAATGGCGCCTCGGACGCTGTTGACGGTTCGGAAGCGGCTGGCTTGGAGACAGGCTCCGCCGCCGGCATCTCGGGCGGCGCGCCTTGCGTCTTGGCCGCCGTATCGGGCCTGATTTCGATTCTAGCCTGCTGTGCCACGCTCTCCGACGTTGGCGGCACGATTTCGGCAGAATGCGGCTCCGCCGGGGCTTCCTTCGCATCCATTCCGGTCGCCGGCATTGCCGGTGCCGATGGTTTCGCGGCGCGCGAAGCATCGGCCATGGGCGAAACCGGTATCTTGTTGTCCGGCTGCCGGAAGGCAACGTCGATGATGTAGTTCCTGTCGTCGCGGAAGGAGTGGATATCAACGTCGCCGATCAGGATGATGTCGACCGCGGTCTGGTCGCCCTCGACCCGTTGGTTGATCGAGGCGACATTCGGCGGCGCTGCGATCCTGGCGTCCGCCAGATCGAAATTGAGCGCGCCGCCGAACGCCAATGTCAGCTTTTGGTCGTTCAACACCGACGAGACGCCGACGCCGTCCGGCATCTCGAACACAAAGCGCACGAAAGTCGGCTGCATCAGGGCGCGCACGCGAATGAGCGGTCGCTTCTTGGCTTCGGACGCGGCACGCTGCATCCGCAACGCGCGTTCAGCCGCGCGCGCCCGTTCGGCCAGTTCGCGGACGACTTCGATCGGAAGGCTCGGCGGCGGGCCGCTCCAGCTATCGGGCAGGAAATCGATGAAGATGCGCTCGCCGGCAGTCATGGTGTTGATGGTCGCCCGGCGCGCCAGCGACAGCCGGATCGCCGAACCGTCAGGGTCGCGGCGGGCGGAAGAAACATAGTCGGGCGCCGATTCCGCCAATTTGTCGACGGCGATATCGACCGGGCGATTGAAGCGGATCACGATGATCGAGCCGGCGGTCGTGACCTCCGAGTTCACATCCTCGGCGAGCTTGAGCACCAGCCGCGCGTAACCGCCGGAGGCTGAGAACGTGGCCTCGCCCTTCACAGGGTCGGCCCGGCAGGCGGTCGAGAAAATTCCGGCGACCAGGATGGCGAGGAAGGCAGCCGCCGTCAGGCAATGCCGGGCCGTTCGCGCGGCTGCGCGGAAATGCGACCAAAATCCTCTGGCTGCCGTTCGCGCCATCCCAACTACGTCTTTCGATTCAACCACGTGGCGAGCGCGCTCGCCCGCTCGCTTTCGAATCTAGAATTGCCGGTTTAAGGACCTGTTAATTATCCGCCGCTCAATTGGGCTTTTGCGACAGCATCTTGCCTTCGATTTTGGGAAGATCGGCCGCTGTGGCGGACTTGTCGCCGCCGGCGCGGCGGGCGAGCTCCACCGTCAGCCGCTCTGCGGCGTCGGACTGCATCAAGCCCAGGATATCGGACATCTTGCGCGGCGCGATCTGCGAGGCGATCTCGATCAACACCGACATCTCCAGCCGGTCGAACACCCGCGCCGCATCCTTCGGCTTCATGGCCTCATACATGGTCACGATGCCCTTGAAGCGCGCCGTGTCGGCTTCGGCTTTCTGCTCCGTTGACGTCGACATCCGGGATTCGACCGCCTTCATTTCCTCGACGCGCGATTCGATCCGCTTCTCCGCCGCCTTCAGTAGGCTCTCGCGGATATCGATCTCGCGCGCGCGCGCTTCGAGCTCCTGGCGCCGCGCCTGCAGCCGCTCGAGGACCGCGCGCTCGGAGGCCGACACCGGCGGATTTTCCTCGGGGCGGATCACGACGCCTTCGGGCTTGGTCGCGGGTGCTGCGACGGCGGGCTCCGCCTCCTTGGGCTTTTCCACCGACCCCGTAACGTCGGATGCGTCGGTCTTGCCGCCCGGGAAGTTCAAGTTCTCCTGCGCCCAGGACGGCCCGGTCGAGGCCGGCTGATAGTCGAATACATATCCCCCATCGATGACGAGGCCGGCGATCTTCAGCACCACGAGGCCGAAGATCGCAACCAGCACCACCGGTATGACGCGAATGTCACGGAAGGATTTCATGCGGCAAGGCCATCGGACCTTCTGCGGTCGGAAAACGCCTGCGCCGCGGCGGCAACCGCCTTGGCGGCCGACACCTTGGGCGCCGCCGGCTCCACCTCCGATGCGGGCCGCGCGGCAATGGCGATCTTGGAGATCCGCCGAACCACATTGTCGGCTTCGGCGAGCTGTCGCTTGAGGTGCTCCGTCATCCGGGTCGCGGAGGCAAGCTGGTTGCCGAGGTTTTCGTTGACGTCGCGCACCGTGTGCTTGAGGCCGCCGATCGCGCGCTCGGCGATCTCAGTCGCGGTGATCAATTCGCCGATGGTGGCCTTGAGCGAATGCTCGTCCGCCTTCAGCCGCTTCAACCGCGCGTTCAGGAGCATGCAGTAGCCGATCGTCAGCATCAGCAACAGCGCCACCAGGCTTTCGATTGCGATACCTAATGAATGATTCATTGGGCCTCCAACATCTTGTTCTGCTCATCGACCTTTTCGAACATCGCCAGCGTCGTTCCGGGCTTGCGAAGCTGCTTGGTGACGCGAATGGCGACGCGATCGCCGACCCGGCCCATCCGCCCCTCGGTCAGCGTCACGCTGCCGCAACGCACCGCCACCAGCGCATCGGCGCGCATTTCGAGCGGCAAGGTGTCGCCGACCTTCAGCTTCATCAATTGCTTGAGCGGAATGTCGGCCTCGTAGAGCACGGCATCGACCGCGATCTCGGCCTGCGCGATTTCAGTGGCGAAATGGCCCTCCCAGATCGGGTCGCGGCCGAACTTTTCGCCCATGAACATCTGCAGCAGCACCGGGCGGATCGGCTCGATGGTCGCATAGGGCAGCAACAGTTCGATATTGCCGCCGCGGTCCTCCATGTCGACGCGCAGCCGCACCAGTATCGCCGCGTTGGCGGGCCGGCTGATCGCGGCGAACCGCGGATTGGTTTCGAGCCGGTCGATCGAGAAGCTCACCGGCGACAAGGGCCGGAACGCCTGTTCGGCGTCGGCCAGCACGACCTCGATCAGGCGCTTGACCAGATTGGTCTCGATCGTGGTGTAGGGCCGGCCCTCGATCCGCATCGCGGTCTGGCCGCGCCGGCCGCCGAGCAGCACGTCGATCATCGAATAGATCAGGCTCGAATCGACCGTCGCGAGGCCGAAATTTTCCCACTCCTCGGCCTTGAATACGCTCAGCACCGCCGGCAAGGGAATAGAATTCATGTAGTCGCCGAACCGCACCGAGGTGATGCGGTCGAGCGAGACTTCGACGTTGTCGGAAGTGAAGTTGCGCAACGAGGTCGTCATCAGCCGCACCAGGCGGTCGAAAACGATTTCGAGCATCGGCAGACGCTCGTAGGAGACCATCGCCGAATCGATGATCGCCCGAATGCCGGAATGGTCGTCGAGATTGACCTCGCTGACGGTGAAACCGAGCAGGTTGTCGATTTCCTCCTGCGACAGGACGCGTTCGCCCGAGTTCTTGCCGCCGAACTCGCGGCCGCCGTCCTCGACCATCGCGGCCCATTGCAGCGCCATCGACTCCGAGAGTTCGTTGGAGCCAGCCGCGTCCGCAGCCGGATCTTCGGAGCCGAGCGAGGCTTCCCATTGGGCTGCGATGGCATCCTGGTCGACCGGATCGTTGCCCGCCATGATGTTAGATCCGTCCCGTCACTGAACCACGATTTCCTTGAACAGCACCGCCAAGACCTGGTTCGGCGCAACCGCGACATTGACCCGGCGGGTCAATTCTTCCTTGAGGCGAAACAGGCCGGCGGAGCCGCTGAGGTCGCTTGGTCTGAGCTCGCGCAAGTAGGTCTGAAAGATATCGGTGACGCGCGGCATCGATGGCTTGATCGCCTCGATCTGCTTCTCTTCCCTCACCTCGAGTACGACCCTCACTTTGAGATATTGGACGCGATCGCCGGGGGAGCCTGCCAGGTTGACCAGCATGTCCGGCACTTCGACGAATACCGGTGGTTTCGGCGGCGGCGCCATTTCGGCATGCGCCTCCGCGTCGTCGTGATGACGGAAGAACAGAAACCAGGTGACTGCGCCGCCGCCGAGAATGGCGAGCACGCCGACCGCCGCGATGATGAGCTTGAGCTTGCTCTTGGGGGCTGCGACCGCTTCCGCGACATCGCCCGCGCCGCCTTCCGTCCCGTCGTCTGCCATTGCCCGCCCCGGTCCACTCTTTCGAATTGAAGGTGATGCCGCCAGGCAGGCTTTCGACGCGGTACCAACAACCCCCAGCGCACACGCGCTTCACTCTCGATGGAGACGCTAAGGTAGCAATGGTTAACGGAAGCTTTCTTTTGTCGCACGACTAGGAAAAACTTGCCGGGCAAACATGGTCAACAACACCTTTCTGCCGGGTCGCAAAGCGCGCCGGCGAACCGCCTAACCCCTTTAAATACAGGCATTTGCCGACTTGGCACGGCTTTCGCTGATACCTGTGGCGAACCGCTCGGCTTGGGAGAGCCTTGGCCGGTTTTACGAGATCCGCTTGACGGCGCCTGGGAGGGCATTGGCTTCCGGCGGATCAACTCGAAGGGGAGAACCACCGATGGAGAACGCGCTTCTCGTCGGACTTTCGCGGCAGGTGACGTTGGAACGGCAGCTCGATGTCGTCGCCAACAACATCGCGAACGTCAACACCGCAGGCTACAAGGCCGACCGGTCGCTGTTCGAAGAATATTTGACCTCGGGCGCGCACGAAGACAACTTCGTTGGCCGCGACCGCCGCGTCTCGTACGTGCAGGACCGCGCGACCTTTCGCGATTTCACCCAAGGCCCGGTCGAGCAGACCAAGAACCCGCTGGATATCGCGATCAACGGCGACGGCTTGCTTGCGGTGCAGACCGCGGGCGGCGAGCGCTACACCCGCGACGGCAATTTGCAGATCAACAATACGGGCCAGCTCGTCACGGTCGCGGGCAATCAGGTGCTCGGCACCTCCGGGCCGATCGTATTCCAGCCGACCGACCATGACATCAACATCTCGCCGGACGGCACCGTCACGGTGCTCGAAGGCGCCAGCCGCACCGATTCGATCCGCGGCAAGCTTCGCCTGGTCTCTTTCGCCGATGCGCAATCGCTGTTGAAGCAGGGCGGCAACCTGTTTGCCGCCGGCGGCAGCGCGCCACAGCAGGACCTCAAGTCCACGGTGCAGCAAGGCTTCGTCGAAAAGTCCAACGTCAATGCGGTCGCCGAGATGAGCCGCATGATGGAGGTGATGCGCACCTACACGCACATCTCGACGCTGATGCAGCAGCAGAACGATCTGCAGAAAACCGCGATCGAGAAGCTCGCCGACGTTCCGGCCTGATTAACGGAGAGATGACATGCAAGCGCTTCACACCGCTGCGACCGGAATGGCGGCACAGGAACTCAACGTTCAGGTGATCTCCAACAACATCGCGAACCTGCGCACCACAGGTTACAAGAAGCAGACCGCGGCGTTCCAGGACCTGATCTACGAGCATATCCGGCGCGTCGGCGCGCAGTCGTCCGACCAGGGCACGATCCTTCCTGTCGGCATCGACATCGGCGGCGGCGTCAAGACCGTCGGCACGCCGCGCTCGATGACGCAAGGCACGCTGTCGCAGACCGGCAACGATCTCGATCTCGCGATCACAGGCGAAGGCTTCTTCAAGATCCAGATGCCGGACGGCACCTTCCAGTACACCCGCGACGGCACCTTCCAGAGCGACAACCAGGGCCGCATCGTCACCGCCCAGGGCAATCCGGTGCAGCCGACGATCACGATCCCGCAAAATGCCTCGGGGCTCACCGTCAACGCGCAAGGGCAGGTCTCGGTGACGCTGCCGGGATCGACCACATCGCAGATCATCGGCCAGCTTGGGCTAACGCGCTTCATCAACAAGGCCGGCCTGCAGCCGGTCGGCAACAACCAGTTCACCGACACGCCGTCGTCGGGCGCGCCGCAGGACGGCATCGCCGGCGCAGAGGGTTTCGGCAACATGACGCAGGGCAGTCTCGAACAGGCCAATGTCGACGTGGTCTCGGAAATGAGTGACCTGATCGCGGCGCAGCGGGCCTACGAGATGAACGCCAAGGTGGTCGGCGCCGCCGACCAGATGATGCAAACCACCTCCGCGCTATTCCGGTGAGGAAACTTTAAGATGACCACTCGCTCTCTCCTCTTCGCCGCCGCCCTGCTCGCGGCCAGTGCCGCGCCGGCGTTGGCGCAAGACCCGGACGACGCCATCGCGGCGCCGGCACTTCGCGCCAATGTCACCGTGACCGGCGAGGTGGTGCGGATCGGCGACGTCATCGACAACGCTGGTACCGCCGCGCAAATCGCGATCTATCGCGCGCCCGATCTGGGCACCACCGGCTCGCTGCCGGTAGCCCAGGTGCTTGCCGCCTTGCGCGCGCGCCAGGTGATCGGGGTTGCGACCGGCGGCATCAAGGAGGTTTCGGTCACGCGGCTGGCACGCACCGTGGAGAGCAAAGAGATCGAGCTTCAGGTCGCCCGCGCCATCGAGCATCGCGCCGGGCTTGGCGATGCAGCAAACCTCAAGCTGACCTTCGATCGCGACATGCAGGACGTCCATCTGGACGCCTCCTATTCCGGCGCCATGCAAATGGTCGCGTCCAGATTCGATCCGCGCAACAACCGGTTCGACGTCTCGTTTGAGATATCGAATGAAAGCGCCGCGGCGCCGACCCGCCTGCGCTTTACCGGCACTGCCATCGAGACCGTCGAGACCGCCGTGCTGATGCGCGACGTCGAACGCGGCGACATCCTGAAATCCTCCGATGTCGTGGTGGAGCGGCGCCCAAAGGCGGAAATCACAGGCGAAGCCGCAGGCCGCGACCGCGCGGTCGGGATGCAGCTGCGCCGCTCGATCCGCAGCGGCCAGGCGCTGAAAGCCGCCGATCTCGCCAAGCCCGACCTGGTGCAGCGCGACCAGACTGTCACCCTCGTTTTCCAGAGCGCCGGCCTCTACCTCACCGTACGCGGCAAGTCGCTCGATAACGGCACCGAAGGCGATGTCGTGAACGTGCTCAATTTGCAATCCAAGCGCACGGTGTCCGGCACCGTGATCGGCCGCGGCCAGGTCGCGATCCAGGTCGCAACCCCGCGCCTTGACGCAATCGACACCACCGCCTCGATCGCGCCGGAAGCAACCCTGGCCCCCGCCCCCGCCCCCGTCTCCGTCGCCACCTCGAGCGTTTCGCAAACTCCAGCCGAGTAATGTTCATGTCCAAGTCGGGCTTAAAGTCGAGTTTAACGTCTGGTACCAAGTCGAGCCGCCACCGTATCATTCTCATCGGTGCACTCCTCGCCTTCGGCAACGTCGCGAGTGGATGTTCAGCGATCGATCGCCTGTCGCAGATCGGCGAGACCCCGAAACTGAACGCCATCGAGAATCCGACGGCGCAGCCGGGCTACAAGCCGGTGTCGATGCCGATGCCGAAGCCGGAAACGGTGTCCTACAATGCCAACTCGCTGTGGCGGAATGGCTCGCGCTCGTTCTTCAAGGACCAGCGCGCGCATCAGATCGGCGACCTCCTCACGGTGACGGTCAACATCACCGACCAGGCCAATTTCGCCAACGAGACCCAGCGCAACCGCACCAGCAAGGAACAGGCCAACCTCAACGACTTCGCGGGCAGCAAATTGTTGAGCGGCAACCTGGCGAAGGTGGTGCCAGGTGCGCTCCTGAACACGGACTCGACGTCGCAATATGACGGCAAGGGCACGATCCAGCGCCAGGAGAGCCTGACAACCAACGTCGCCGCCGTCGTCACGCAAATGCTGCCAAACGGCAATCTTGTGGTCGAAGGCAAGCAGGAGATCCGCGTCAACTATGAAATCCGCGAACTGATCGTCGCCGGCATCGTACGCCCCGAGGACATCCAGAGCGACAACACCATCGATTCCACCAAGATCGCGCAGGCCCGCATCTCCTATGGCGGCCGCGGCCAGATCTTCGACTTCCAGCAACCGCGTTACGGCCAACAGGTGACCGACGTGCTGCTGCCGTTCTAATCGTTAATCACGAAAAGCAAGTCCCGGACTTGATCCGGGATGGGAACCGGTTTTCGGAAAAGATCATGCGCAAATAAAGAGACTTTTCGAGCTCCCACATCGCCATTTGCGGCTCGAGACGCGATGCGATGTAAACGCGGCCTCCGTCAGCTCCCCTGGCGGAGGCCGCGGACGTTTGGACGAAGTCTGTATTCGTCCCCCCTACCGCGAAAGCCGCTTGATCATCTTGATGGCGCGCGCCGGGCCGTGCCATCCCAGAAATTCAAGCTTCTTGTCTTCCAGCGCGTCGGTCGCCTCGAAAAATTTCTCGAGCTCCTCGACGGCTCGCGCGGGAAGGCGCCGCACGTCCTGCAGATCGCCTTCGAACGGTGAGCGGTCCGGCACCGCGAAAACGCGGTCGTTCCTTTCCTTGCCGTTCTTTCTGGTCTGAAGAACTTCGAGAACCCCGATCGGCTTGCAGCACAGAACGAGGCCCGGATAAGTCGCGGCGTCGTGAATCACAAGGACGTCGAGCGGATCCCCATCTTCGGCCTTGGTCGACGGAATGAAGCCCCAATCGTAGGGATAGCTCAGTCCGGCCATCAGCGGCTTTGCGAGCGTGAACGCGCGAAGCTTTGGATCGAAGTCCATCTTGCAGCGGCTGCCGCGCGGGGTTTCGATGACCGCGTGAATATGCGTCTTGTCGGACCAGGTCGGGAGCTTGGCGAGATTTGGCATTCAACTTTCCCGCAAAAACTCGAAGCGCACGGACCCAAGCGCCGGCAGCGCCGCGCACCGCGCCGGCTCACAATTGAATGACGAATACGGCCATCCCGATCGCGGCAACAACGACAATCATGAGGCCGATCAGGAAAGCCTTTCCCATTGTGCTTCCTCTCTCGGCGCCGGCGCTTCGGGTGGCGGCCTCAAAGAAAAAGCCGGACTGGCGGCAATAGTTCCGATCCCACCCCAGCGGCGCTTCCGATCTTTGAGGCAGTAGCGGACAAGTCGCTCAGTTGCACGACGGGCCAGGACGAGAGCAGAGAGCACCCCGACCACACCACCGCTTCATCAATGTGGAAGTCGGCCGCCCACGCTTGCATCACCTACGCTGCTGACCCCAAGAGCGGTCCTAAATGCGATCCAGGAATTTACCGACATCGCTTGAAAGCAAATCTTCCTTCCTAACGCAGTGAGCAATTCGCCAGTTGTCCGACTTGCTCCAACCATTCGCATGATCCGCTAATCGCTCATAGTGGGCTTGAGTTGCTCCTCGACGGTACAGGCGCGGATTGGGGCTTCGCCGTCGCCTCGGAAGCCATGAAGGAGTCTTGCGAGTCTCTCGCCGCCCGTAAGCGCCTTGAAACTTGATGATATCCATCTTATGATATACATCGATATCAGGATATCATGGAGCCACCGATGCAGGTTTCCAAATGGGGTAACAGCCTCGCGGTTCGACTGCCCAAGAAGCTGGTCGAGGAGTTGGGCATCGCCGAGGGCGACGATGTCAATGTCACGTCGGCCGACCCTCAGACCATTGTGATCTCAAAGAAGGACGAAGAAGGCGAGTTCATCCTCAAGCTCCGTGTGTTGCAGAAACCCAAACCCAAGGGGTTTGTCTGGAACCGCGACGATGCCAACACGCGGTGAAGCCTTTTCTGGACACCAATGTTTTGGTCTACGCCGTTCTGTCGGATGATCCACGCCGCCCAACTGCGGAACGGCTCCTGGCCGCGGGAGGCACGATCAGCGTTCAGGTGCTGAATGAGTTTGCCAATGTTGCACGGGGCAAGCTCAACTGGCCTTGGCTCGATATCGAGGCGACGCTTGCTCTTGTGCGCAGTCGATCGAGACGCGTGCGCGACCTCGGGGTATCGACCCACGAGGCCGCTCTCCTGCTCGCTCGCGATCATGGCCTCGCCTTCTATGATGCGCTCATCGTCGCAGCCGCGCTTGAGGCTGGCTGCGATACGCTGTTCACTGAAGACATGCAGCACGGCCGCAAATTCGGCAGCCTCACGATCATCAATCCCTTCATCTAAGCCGCAAAGTTGGCGGATTACGCCGACGCTAACTCGCTACCCACCTGGAAATCGCATGCGCGTAAACGGCTTCTCGGACAGCAAGATTTCCGTCCTGATTTGCCCGACAGGCAGTTTTGCAGATTTCTTGTCCAGCCCTGGCGAAAAAAATATTTCGCTTGTCTCGTCGGGCAAATCAACTCCACTAGTTTCAGCCGTCTCGTGCCCACATGAGGGGCGTATCGCGATCGTCACGGACGTTGGATGCGAGATGCGGTGGACGCGATAGCGTCGCGCGCGCCAATGGCAGTTGCAGGGCGAGCTGAACCTCGTGAGCGATGCGCCGGCGCGCAGACGAGCGGCGCTGAAGCGGACGGCAAAACCGTGTGGTCCTGGCATCCGTTGCTGATGTCAAGTTTGCGGAGGAGCGTCGGCCCAACCGGGTTCAGACAATCCTTAATCCGCAGATGACGGTGACAAGACGAATTCGTCGCCGAGGAGAGCGCGCTATAAGCCGTTAAAACCATTGCGCAGGGAAGGCCGGTGTTTCGGCGAACCTGTGGTGACTACGCTCGTGTGCTTTCTGCTTGTTGCACGCGAGGCTGCGGGTGCTCGCTAAAGCACCCGGCTTTCCCTGCGCCCTCTGTTTTTTTCGGGCGGAAGTTCATGCAACAACTCGGGCGCATCGCGCCGCGGGAGTGCTGGGTTGTGTCTTGACGTCATTGCGAGGAGCGAAGCGACGAAGCAATCCATTCTCACCGTTGCCCGGACTCTGGATTGCTTCGCGGAGCCTGTCACCGGGCGCGCATTCGCGCGACCCGTTGGCTCGCAATGACGCCGAGCTGCGCAATCCTCATGCGAACGCCGCCTCCACCTTCCCCAATCCGTCCAGCTCCATCGTCACATGGTCGCCGGCGTTGAGCCACATCGTCTTGACCAGGCTGCCGGTGAGCACGATCTGCCCCGAGTGCAGGCCTTTGCCCTCAGCGGCGAGATGGTTGGCGAGCCAGGCGAGCGCGTTGTGAGGATGACCGAGCACGTCGGCGCCGGTGCCGTGGCCGGCCTCGCTGCCGTTGATCAATGCGCGGCCGGCGACTTTCAGAAGGTCGGGCGCACGCAACCGCGCCACGGGTTTGCCGAGCACGCAGCCGGCGGCAAAGAAATCGTCGGCGACCAACGTCGGCGCGCCCATCGTCTCCCATTTGACGTAGCGGTCATCGACGATCTCGATCGCGGGATGATAGGCGTCGATCGCCTCCGCCACCCACTCGGCCGTGAACGGCTCCTCGGAAGGCGCAAGATCGCGCGCGAGCCGCACCGCGATCTCGCACTCGACGCCGACGCGGACGTAATCGCCGCACCTGAGCGACACGCCCGAGTCGTGAACGCCTCGCTCGAAAACGCCGCCGCCGCAGGGATGGGGGATGTCGAGATATCGCTGCATCACCGGGCTGGTGCAGCCGATCTTGTAGCCGACCAGGCTGCCTGTATTCGGCAGCAGCAGATCGTGGACGGCGCGCTGGATCAGGTAACCCTCGGCCTCGTCGTTTGGCGCGATTTCGTCGGCAAGCGCTGCGAGCGCATTGCGATTGCGGCGGGCGGTGGCGATGGCCTGGGCTGCGGCGAGAATTTTGTCCATGCGCGGGAGGTTATCACCATCCCAGGCCGGCCATCATATCCGAATCGGCGCTGCGATGCGGGATCGGCTCAGCTTCCACCGCCCGGTTTCGCCCGAACGAATTGTTTTCAAAGGAAAAGCCGGCCGCGCCTAAAGCAAAGCATCAGGCCCGCACGACCCCGCCTCCCGGCGCCTCGCGCCGGATACGACGATCCCCTACTCGTCGCGGTAGACCTTTTCGCGCTTTTCGTGGCGCTCCTGCGCCTCGACCGAGAGGGTTGCGATCGGGCGGGCTTCGAGCCGCTTCAGCGAGATCGGCTCGCCGGTCTCCTCGCAATAGCCGTACGTGTTGTCCTCGATGCGCTGCAGAGCTGCGTCGATCTTGGAGATCAACTTGCGCTGGCGGTCGCGGGCGCGCAGTTCGATGGCACGGTCGGTCTCCGACGAGGCGCGGTCGGCGAGATCGGGATGATTGACGTTCTCTTCCTGCAGCGTTTGCAGCGTGATTCTCGATTCCCTCAGGATCTCGTCCTTCCAGGCCAAAAGCTTGGCGCGAAAATAGTCGCGCTGGCGGTCGTTCATGAAAGGCTCTTTTTCGGAGGGTCGATAATTCTTCAACTTTTCCAAGGCCAGCCCATCTTCATATGCAAGGCGAACGAAAGGTTCCGCTCGCGCGCGCCTTATATAGCGGCATCCTGTGACAGACAATATCGATGGGTAGTGGTCCCTGGGGAAAGCGAGGCCCTCCCCAAGGCCTTGCGCGGGCAAAGCTATCCGGCCCCGGTTATCGGCGGGCGGAAGCACCGCCGCCCGTCGAACGGCGACAATGGCGCTGCCCTCTCAATAGCCAACCGTAAAACGCTGGCGGATATGGGCGGGATGCTCGATTTCGTCGGCGAGCGCGACCGCGAAATCCTCGAAGGAAATCCAGCTTTTCCCGTCCGGTCCGGTCAAAAGCTGGTCGGTCCCAAGCCGGAACTTGCCGGTGCGCTCGCCGGCGATAAACAGCGCCGACGGCGACAGGAAGGTCCAGTTCACCTGCTTTTCCGCGGACAGCAGGTCGAGAAAGGCAGCCCCCTTCTCGGCTTCGGCCTTGTATTGCACAGGGAAACCCGGCGTCGTGACCAGGCGGACGCCAGGGGCCACTTCCAGGCTGCCGGCGCCGCCGACCACGAGATAGCGGCCGACCTTCGAATCGCGGGCGGCGGCAACCAGCTTGGCCGGATCGCTGTCGAGGAAATGGACAGACGAGATCGCGGCGTCGTGGCCGGAGAGGAGCCGCGTCATGGAGGGCTGATCGTGAACGTCGCCCGCCACCGCCGTGACGTGGGGCAGCTTCGCGATGTTTTCGGGATGACGGGCGATGGCGGTGATGGCGTGGCCGCGGCGGGCAAGCTCGGCAACGATGCGCGAACCGGCGTTTCCGGACGCGCCGACGACGGCGATTTTCATGGGGGCTTCCTCGGCTTTGGTATCCAATAGTGACTAGATAACGAAAAGTATGTAGATGTTAAGAGAGCACTTCAAGCTCACCTGATTACGCCGGAGTAACCCCATGAAAGCCGCCAATGCCTATTCGGCCGATTGCCCAACACGCCAGATTCTCGATCGCGTCGGCGACAAATGGGCGGTGCTGATCCTGCTGTTGGTGCGGGACAAGCCGATGCGCTTCAATGCATTGCGCCGGGCCATTGAAGGCATCTCGCAGAAGATGCTGTCGCAGGTGCTCAAATCGCTCGAGCGCGACGGGCTGATCCGCCGCCGCGCCATCGCGACCGTGCCGGTGACGGTGGAATATTCGATCATGCCATTAGGGGCGACCCTGGCCGGCGCGGTCGATCCCCTGCGCGATTGGGCGGAGCGCAACCTGAAGGAGGTCTTGGCCGCGCAACGCCGCTATGACGCCCAGCGCAAGGCGCTTGCCGCGTGAGGGCGTCCCCACTGTCATGCCCCGCTTCAAGCGGGCATCCAGTACGCCGCGCGCTTTCGGTCGAGCACGAGCGTCTCTGGAATACTGGGTTGCCCGGTCAAGCCGGGCAATGACATGCGGAGAGGGACTAGAACTGCCCGGCCTTGGCGAGTTCGACTTCTACCCGCAGTTCGATCTCCGACAGCACCGCGTCGAGGCCGGGGTCGCCGGAGGAGGATTTGAGATTGGCCGCGGCGTCGCGCAGCCGGCCGACGGTGGAGGCGTCGAAATTGCCGGACAACAGGCCGAGCTTGAGATCGTCCAGCACGTCGAGCGCACCCTTGCCGCGCTGTACCGAACGCTTGCGCCGTTCGGCCGGATCCTCCTCGATGCCCTGCAGGGCGAGCAGTGCGTCGATATTGGCCGCGGCTTTTGGAGCGAGCGTTGCGCGGGTGTCTTGCGTCGAAGCGACATCGTCCGGAAGCGAAAAGCCGGTCGAACTAGTTCGCCTGGTGTTGCCGGTAGGCGATCCGATCGTTGTGCCGTTCGGTCCGTAGATGCGCATGGTCGTGGCTTCCTACGTAGCCCGGATGAGCGCAGCGATATCCGGGGCCGGCGTTGCATTCGTTCCCGGATGTCGCTGCGCTCATCCGGGCTACACGTCGGAGGGAGCTTCGCCTTGCCATGGTTAACGCTACGTAAACGACCCGGCAAAATCTGCCGCCCCGCGGCAGTTTCGCCGTCGCAGCGTTAGGAGCCCGTCACCGCCCCAATGAGGCTTTTATAGAAAAATCAAACGGTTATCCGCATCGCGCGGCGTGGCACGCCACTCGCATAGTCAATGGCGGATCACGCGTCATGGGAGTGGCGCGCTCAAGATTCGAAGGCCTCAGGCGGGGAGCAGAGGATGTCGAGCGTTCATTGCGCAGGGGTGTATAGGGCAAGGCGATTTGGGGCGGCCTGTGCCGCGCTGCTCGCGCTGGCATTATCCGCCATGCCTGCGGACGCGACTTCCCGCATCAAGGACCTCGCCAACATCGAAGGCGTCCGCCAGAACCAGTTGATCGGCTACGGCCTCGTGGTCGGCCTCAACGGCACCGGCGATACGCTCAACAACATCCCCTTCACCAAGCAATCGCTGCAAGCGATGCTCGAGCGCATGGGCGTCAACATCCGCGGCGCCACCATCCGCACCGGCAACGTCGCCGCCGTGATGGTCACCGGCAATCTGCCGCCGTTCGGGACCCAGGGCACGCGGATGGATGTCACGGTATCGGCGCTCGGCGATGCCAAGAACCTGCAGGGCGGCACCCTGCTCGTCACCCCCCTGCTCGGCGCCGACGGCAACGTCTATGCGGTGGCGCAGGGCTCGCTCGCGATCTCGGGATTCCAGGCCGAGGGCGAAGCCGCCAAGATCGTGCGCGGCGTGCCGACGGTCGGTCGCATCGCCAACGGCGCCATCATCGAGCGCGAGATCGAGTTTGCGCTCAACCGCCTCCCCAATGTGCGGCTCGCGCTGCGCAACGCCGATTTCACCACGGCCAAGCGCATTGCCGCCGCGGTCAATGACTTTCTCGGGACCAAGTCCGCCGAGCCGATCGACCCTTCGACCGTGCAGCTGTCGATCCCACCGGAATTCAAGGGCAACGTCGTCGCCTTCCTGACCGAGATCGAGCAGTTGCAGGTCGATCCGGACCTCGCCGCCAAGATCATCATCGACGAACGCTCCGGGATCATCGTGATGGGCCGTGACGTCCGTGTCGCCACCGTCGCCGTGGCGCAGGGCAATCTCACCGTCACGATTTCCGAAAGCCCGCAGGTCAGCCAGCCCAATCCGCTGTCGCGCGGACGAACCGTGGTGACGCCGCGCACCGGCGTCAGCGTCACCGAAGACGGCAAGAAATTCGCGGTCGTCAAAGATGGCGTGTCGTTGCAGCAGCTCGTCGACGGCCTCAACGGGCTCGGCATCGGGCCGCGCGACCTGATCGGCATTTTGCAGGCCATCAAGGCCGCCGGCGCGATCGAAGCCGACATCGAGGTGATGTGATGCTGGCATCCCTCGCCAACAATGTCGGCGGCAGCATCCCGGCCGGGTCGGCGATGCCGAGCTACAACGGTCACCCGGATTATGATCTCGCCCGGGCGCTGACCAAAGTCTCGCCGCAGGCGCAGGCCAAGGCCAAGTCGACGGCAACCGATTTCGAGGCGATGTTTCTCAACTCGATGTTCGCGCAGATGACGAGCGGCCTGAAGGGCGAAGGCCCGTTCGGCGATACGCCGGGCACCGGGATCTGGCGCTCGATGCTGACCGAGCAATATTCGAAATCCTTTGCCAAAGCCGGCGGCGTCGGCATCTCGAACGAGGTCTATCGCACGCTGATCCTGCAGCAAGCCAAGCGCACCAGCGAAACCTGAAGGGAAACTTGAAGATGAGCCCGCACGCCCAACGACGAGAGGCGCAAGCCCCGATCCCGACCGCGGCGACCGCCGCTGACGCGCGCAAGCTCGCCGAAAACCTGCTGGACGTCATGAGCGCCCTGCTCAGCGTCATCGAGCGCGAAACCGAGCTGGTGCGCGCCGGCAAGCTGCGCGAGGCAATGGACCTCGAGCCCAAGAAAACCGAGCTGTCGCGCCGCTATGTCAGCGCCGTCGGGCAATTGCAGGCCAGCCAGAAATATCTCACGCAGTCGGCGCCCGAGCTTCTCGGCGCGCTGCATCGCCATCACGACACCTTTCGCGCCATGCTGCAGATCAACCTCACGGTGCTGGCGACCGCGCATGCGGTCTCCGAAAGCATCATGCGCGGCGTCAACGCCGAGGTCCAGCGCCGCAACATTCCGAACACCTACACCGCCTCGGGCCGGCGCGCCGCGCCAGGGCCGCGCCACATGACCCCGCTGGCGGTCAGCCGTTCGCTCTGACGCGTTCACGGGATCTAAGTACAATTTTCACCAAATTCCCGCGCCGATCGCAGCGCGGGATTCACCACGTTCTCTAACACCGTATTGATACGCAGGGCGCATAGTTGCAATTCAGGAGGGGCCGGGATTTCACTCTAGGGGAGCCAGGAGGCTGCCATGAGTACGGATTTCAGCATCAGGCCGGTGGGGGCACCGGCTCCATCGCCCGTTGTACCGCCACCGAGCAGGGCGGCGAACGAGGCGGTCACCACTGTTCTGCCGGCAAGACAGAGCGTCACGGCAACGGACGCCGGCGTTGCCGCCAACAACGATCCGCAGATCGCCAGCGGAGATCTATCGCATCAGGCATTTTTCGATCGCGACGCCGCGGCGGTAGTGTTTCAGGTGGTCAACAGCAGAACGGACCAGGTTGTGAAGCAATATCCCGACGACGCCGTGCTGCGCCGCCGCGCCTATTTCCACACCCTCGACCTGACCAAGGCGTCCAGTCTCCGCGTACGCGCGACCGACCGCACGGCCTAAAGCTGCCGTTATTTTTGCAGCGCGGCGTAGGCAGTGTCGAGATAGGTTGAGCCGGTCGCGGGGTCGGTGACGACGTTCTTGATTAGCGCTTTGCCGTTGCTGAGCAGCGTGAATTTGGTGTCACCAATCCGAAACGAACCATCCTTGATCAGGACATCCTGATATTTCGACGTGCCGTCGCTCAGGTAGTGAACCTTGGCGTGGAAGCCGCTGACACCCGAGACATGGACCGTGAACGACTTGTTGTTGGCGTATTTGCCGGTCCAGTCGCCCTGGTAAAGCGTGGGATCGACCGCGACGTACTTGGTCTTGCTCGGCGCCGACGTCAACGCGCTGCTCTTGTAGCTCGCCGATAGTATGCTCGCGATATCGGTCATCGGCTTACTCCGCTGGCCGCCAAGGCCATCATCCCCGGCCTGAGAGTCCGGCTGCGATATTGCAATTGATGTCGATCAGCGATTTCAGCTTCGCCGGATCCGGATTGATCTGCATTTCGATGGTCTGCTTCATGACGAACACGCCGATATTGGCGATGTTCTGGCGAACCTCGAGCGGCTGCGGATTATCGTTGGTCTGCATTGCGCTCATGAAGATCGACCAAAGCCTGCGATTGAAGAGCAACGCCTTGTGCATGTTCTTGTCCGGGCCGGTCCAGTTGGTCTGGACTTCCTGCAGCTGTCTTGCCGCCTTCAGGAGCGCCTGTGCTTCGATTTCCCTGGGAGTTGCCATTGTGTGCGACGTGCGGGCATAGGCTTGAGCGGCATGCGACATTCACTACCTCGGCGTTACGCTAAAATGTGGGCTACGAAAAACTGCCCAAGTTTTGTACGTGGTCGCCTTTAAAATAGGGTTAGCGGATGTTTCCGTATTTGTCCGGATAATGGCAAGTGTTGTTCGCTATTCGCCGACGCAGCGTTGCGCAGAGGCACAAAACGGCGAGGTTTCCCCTCGCCGTCTTTTTTCTTTTCGCGCTGAGCTTACCGCAGCAGCTGCAGCACGCTCTGCTGGGACTGGTTGGACAAGGCCAGCGCGGACACTGCGATCGACTGGCGCGTCGACAGTGCCTGGCTGTTGGCCGCTTCCTCGTTGGAGTCCGCCAGCGTCAGGTTGGCCGAGCCGGTCTGCAGCACGTTGATCAGGTTCTTGGCGAAGTCCTGGCGGATTTGCACGATCGACAAGTTGGAACCGAGCGCCGAGGCTTCCGACCGCAACTGGTCTGAAGCGGCGGTCACCTTGGCGATCACCGCGTTGGCCGAGCTGTTGTCCAGGAAATCGGTACCCGCGGTCAGCGGACCAAGGCCGAGGCCGGCCGCGTCAAAAGTGACGCCAGGCACGCTGAGCGTGGACTTGCCGGTTTCGTTGAAAGTCAGCTTCAGGTCATCGCCGAACAGCAGGTTGATCCCGTTGAAGGAAGAGTCCTGCGACGTTGTCGTGATCTGCGTGATGATGTTGTTGTACTGGCTCACCAGGCTGGCGCGAATCGTCTGCGAGTTCGGATCGACGACCGGAGTGCCGCTTCCGGCCACAATCGCAGATGCCGTGGTTCCCGTGATCGAAACGGTATTAGCCGCTGCGGCGCCGGAGGTCGTAATTGACTGGCTCGCGTTGTCGTTATTTGAAGTGAACGTGAGAAAGCCGGTCAAACTTATCGATGCGGTCACGCCAATGCCGGCGGCGGCGATCGCCGTATTCAGGGCGGCGAGCGAGTTAACGTTTCCCGCGCCGGCCACATTGCTGAAGGTCAGCGTCAGAGCGGGACCGGTGGCGGGCGTCAAGATGACGGTCTTGCCCTGCAGCGACGTGGTGCCGCCGGTGGTCAAGTCGCCGGCAGTACCCACGGCGCCGGCTGTGGTGGTCACATTAGCCTTGGTCGTATAACCGGTAGTGGTCTGCAGCACCTGGTTGGCGATCGACTTGGCGGTATCGACCAGCTTCTGCAGCGACGTCAGCCCGGTGTTGGCGGCCTGCAAGACCTGCACGCCGTTGCCGATGCCGTCGAGAAGATTGTTGATGTCGCTGGCGCGGTTGTCGAGGCCCTGCGCCGTGAAGTAGTTGGTCGGATTGTCGAGCGCGGTGTTGACCTTCTTGCCGCTAGCCAGACGGTTCTGGGTGGTGGAGAGCAGCTCCGCCGTATTTTGCAGCGAAAGCAGGTTCTGGCGAACCGCCGCCGAAAGAACAATACCGGACATGTGACAGGCCTTCCGTAGTTTTTACCTCCGGAGGTTCTATCCAGTTTCCTTTAAATTATGGTTAATGCCGGCTTAAGTTGTTTGGTTAATACTTGGTTACCCGAGCCCTGCAATGATCTTTCCGGGGCTTCGCCTGATTGCGGCCCCCAACGAAAAAGCGGCGGGGTTTCCCCCGCCGCCTTGCTTGATAGTCTTTTTCGAAAGATCAGCGCAGCAGCTGCAACACGCTCTGCTGGGACTGGTTGGCGAGCGACAGCGCGGACACCGCGATCGACTGGCGGGTCGACAGCGCCTGGCTGTTGGCCGCTTCCTCGTTGGCATCAGCCAGCGTCAGGTTGGACGCGCCGGTCTGCAGCACGTTGATCAGGCTCTTGTTGAAATCCTGACGCAACTGCACGACAGACAGGTTCGAACCCAAGGCCGAGGCCTCAGTGCGGAGCACGGTGCTGGCCGAGCCGAGCTTGGTGAGCGCCGCGTTGGCGGAGCTGTTGTCCAGGAAGTCCGTGCCCACGGTCAGCGAAGCAAGGCCGAGGCCAGCCGCGTCGTAGGTAACGCCACTGACGTTGAGAGTTGACTTGGCGGTTTCGTCGAAGGTCAGCTTGAGGTT
>VAZV01000196.1 GCA_005884765.1 Alphaproteobacteria bacterium | reverse complement strand
CAGTTGACCTTGGTCACTCTTCAAACGGCCCATCATGGGTCGACCTCGCCGCGATTCGCGTCAACAAAACGGAATCACGCTTCGCGGCCTCTCTCAACCGACTTTTGCAACAAAATCGGCACCTTTGCGACATGCCGACCGCACCGCGCGATGTCCGAGTTTGTGGGTACAGCGGAAGACATTTGCTCGTACTGAGTTCTTCTCAGTTTGACCTTTTGCAGAAAATCGCTGCTCGCGAGTCGCGACCACGTTTCTGGTCAGTTCCGAAAGTTCAGAACGACAAACGCGACACGCCCAAGGCTTCGACAAGAAAATCGATGAACAGCCGCGCTCGCAGTGGGAGTTGCCGCTCGAACGCGTGCAGGACGTAGACCGGCGTGGTGAACATCGGTATCTCCGGCAGCACGACATTCAATCGTCCGGTGGCAAGCTCGTCCTCGATGGCGATGCGCATGAACTGCGTGATGCCAACGCCTTTTACGACTGCCTCAATCAAGGACTGAGCATCATCGCTATCGAAGGGGCCATCGGGGATGACCCGCGTGCCGTCTGCAAAAGTAAATGCTTGCGGACGACCGCCAAGCAGGTGGCGAAGGCAGGCATGCTGCGCGAGGTCGTCGATCGACTGTGGGATTCCCCTTCGTTGAAGATACTCTGGCGATGCGCCCAGAACGTATTGCAGGACACCCAACGAACGACCGATCAAGTTTGTATCTTCCAACTCTCCAATTCTGACAGCGAGGTCGAAACCCTCACGGATGAGATCGACGCGGCGGTCTGTGACGCTGAGGTCGAGCTTAATTTCCGGATAGCGCTCCAGGAACGAGCCCGCCCATGCGGAAATCAACGGGCGCCCAAATGTGCTCGGCACGGTGACCCGAAGCACGCCTCGCACGTTGCCCGGCACCTGCACGATGTCATCGGCTTCCTCTATCGCGCGCAGATGGGGGGCCACATGCTCATAATAAGCGGCGCCTTCGGAAGTCGGGCTGAGTGTGCGCGTTGAGCGCTGCAGCAAGCGTACACCGAGACGCTGTTCGAGGCGCGCGACGCTTTTCGATACCGCTGAAGGACTGGCGCCGATCGACCTAGCGGCGCCGGCGAAAGAACCTGCATCAACCGTCCGCACGAAGGCCAGCAGACCGGCCGTTCTTTCCAAAATCGTTGTCATTCAGGACTTTTGATCACGAAAGAACCGAACGATTCACAGCTATCCGGCTATCTATGAACGAATAATCTGGTTGGTGCAACGGGGGATACTCCTTGGCCCCCGTTCTGAGTCTTCCAATCCCTCCATCACTGAAGCTCGTACAAGAAAAGGGAATGCAGCATGTCTGCGCAAACCAAACCAACGATCGTTTTCTGCCACGGCATCTGGGCCGATGGTTCTTGTTTCAACAAAGTCATTCCAGCATTGCAGGCCGACGGGTACGAGGTAATCGCCGTTCAATATGGCCTGGACTCCTTCGAAGAGGACTTGGCGACGGTGAAGCGCACACTCAATCGTGTTGGCAGCCCGGTCCTTCTCGTCGGCCATTCGTATGGCGGAGCCACCATCACGGGCTCGGGCACCGACGAGCGCGTGGTCGGTCTCGTCTACATTGCAGCGGTCGCTCCGGATGCCGGCGAGACCGTACAGGACCAACTCGACAAGTATCCGTCGGATATTTTCTCTCGCGTCGAGGTCGCCGATGGGCGTGCTTGGATGCTTCCGAGCGGCACCGAGTTCTTCGCAGGAGATCTCTCCGAGGAGGACCAGAAGCTGGTTTGGGCCACCCATTATGCACCCGTCTACAATCTGTTCCAGCAACAGAAGCTCAGCGCCGACAAAATCGCCTGGAGGTCGAAGCCAAGCTGGTACATTCTGGCCACGCAAGACCACACTGTGCATCCCGACCTGCAACGCTGGGTCTCAAAGCGCATGGGAGCGACCGTCACCGAGGTGGCGAGCAGCCACGTGCCGATGCTCTCTCAGCCTGATGTCGTTATCGACGTAATTCGAAAGGCCGCGGCCGCCGTTCAAAAAAGCTGATCGCAACAAGCATACATTGCCGGCCACGAAGGAGAGGTCGTTCGTAAGGCGACCTCTCTTATTCATGGGCTGGTATGCGATGGCCGCTTTTGTGAATTTTTCGGACCTCGCAGGATGTTCGACCAAGTTCCGAAATGCGCGCCAAAGCAGCCTCCGCCGACAAGTCTGAGTTTATTCGTTCACGCCCAAACTAAGTCACCATTCCATTCTCTCACACGCCTCAAGGACAGCTCCGTCGAGCTGCACCGTGACAAGTCCGACTTGGCTGCCACGTTCCGCAGGCGTCGGCGCGAACAAGAAGTAGAATTGTTTGCCGAACGCCCGAAGGCAGGGGATTGCAAACCAGACCAGCGCGGCCGCCTGAAGCGCAAGGCTAAGACCGAATGCGGCCTGATAGGCCGCGACCGGATAATGTCCGTCCTGAGAAGGCCATTGCTCGACCACGACGGCCGTGACGGAGAACGCGATGAGCTGCTCGAGGGTCATGCCGTCTTCGGCATAGACCTCGTGAAGCTTCGGCGAGACCGACGCCAACCGCAGGCGTTGCTTGACGATCGCAGGCGTCACGAAATGGCGCGCGGCGATATCTTCCTCGCTGAGGCCAGAATCGCTCAAAGTCTTGAACGCTCGGAACTGGTCGAGCGGATGTAACCCGACCCGTTCGTCATTCTCCGCAAGCGAGTCATCCTCGGCGATACCACCCACGCGAACGACGCACGGAACGGGCTGCGTCTTTGCCATACGCTTCTGCTTCACGAGAAGCTCCAACGCCCGATAGCGCCTGCCGCCGGCCGGCACCTCAAACATGCCGGTTTCGTTGCCCTCCGCGTCAACGACGGCCCGAACACTCAGACTCTGTAGCAATGTCCGCTGGGCGATACTTTCGGCTAGCTGCTCGATCGAGACGCCGGCCTTCACGCGGCGTACGTTGGACTGGCTCAGCACCAGCTTGTTGAACGGAATATCGCGCGAGGGCGACAACGTGATCTTCGGACTGGCTTTCGTCATGTTGCTTCTCCACGACGGGCAGCCAAGAGACTCTCTCTCGGCCTCAGACCCGTCGCGGAAAAACCAGGCCTGCTCTCACTCTCGCGCTGACCCGTCAGATCCAGGGTTGCGGCGGCTCGTCCTGCAGGAAAACGCCGTCCGTTGTCGTGCTCGCAGCGGTTTCGGAAACAAGGCGAGGAGACAATCCGTCGTATTAGTCGCAGTGCGCAAGTCGAATACGGCGTGCGCCGAAGGCGCGTCGCCGCAAACGATATAGCGTGTCAGACGAAGCGCAGCGGAGTGAACCCGCGGACGCCGAGACCGGTTAAAAGGGCACCCGCAGGATGGGCAGTGATAGCGACGCCGAAGGCGGGCCCCTCCTGCGAGTGCCCCCGGCGAGGCGTTCATTATTTCTTGCGCGAGGGATCGTCACCGGAAGGGCCGAGTCGCAGACTCGGTGAGCGCAGCTCATAGAGCCCGGTCCGCATTAGCGGACGCGGCCAGAACCTCACTTGTACTCAGTCCATACCGACAGCTCTAACAATGCCGTCGCAGAGAGCCTGGGCTATGCAATTGTAGCTCCAGTCATTCTGGTGCAGCCAGTTTCCATCGAAATTGCTGATCATCTGGTCGAACGTTACGCCGCCCGTCATGCGCCAATAGCGCATGATTTCGAAGCGGCGGAATAAGGGGATTGCGGAATCCGACGCGATCTTTGCGATAATATCCAGCATCTGTTGGGTGGTCGGCGTTGGCTGTTGCTGCTGTTGATCGAGCACTGCCGGCGCGTATTGCAGGTTCATCAGGATGATGTCGGTCCGCACGCCCGAAAGATGATCAAGTCCACGCAGCATGGCTGCCCTCACGTCGTCCAGAAAATAGTCTTTCCACGCGGCGTTGGTACCGACCTGCCAAACGACGAGAGAGGGGTTACTGGCCAGCACATCCTTCTTGAAGCGCGCTGCCTCGTCCGGCGCCTCCTGGCCGCCAACACCAACGTTAAAGACGTTGATTTTCTTGCTCGGAAATTGTCCCGAAAGGGCATCGTTCAATCGGCTGGGATAGGAAGCCGCCTTGCTGCTTGCACCATCCCCTTCGGTCGAAGAGGAGCCAATCGCGACGATCCTTACATCGTTTGGTCCAAACAGGGCCTCGGCAAGGCGAGGCAAATTCCGACCAAGAGCGCTGAGCTCTCTCGGCGTATTGCAGGTGTTGGGTGCTGCCGTCATGGTAGCCTGCGGAGTGAAATAGAAAGGGTTCGGCACCTTGAAAATCTGGTCGGCGTAGCCGCCGGTCAGATCGCTCTGCTGGTCACCCACATTAGCAATGATGTGGTAGTGGAGATCATCCTGTATGTGCTCTTAACCCGTCGTCCTAGTGAAAGATGCGTCCAGAGTCGATGACGACGGTCTGGCCGGTCATGGTTTCGGTGCGGCACATCGCGACCACCATGTCGGCGCAGTCGTCCTTGTTGGCTGGCCTCTTCAGGAGCGAGCCCGATGCGGAGCGCTCGATCTGCTCGGGCCGAAGATTGGCAGTCGCGCGAGTGCCGTCCAGCAGACCCGGTGCCACGCAGTTGACGAGCGTCTCCGGCGCCAGCGCCACGGCCATGCAACGCGTCAGATGAATGAGCCCCGCCTTCGACACGGCATAGGCGATAGAAGAGCCGGTTGGGCTGAGCCCTGCGACCGAAGCGATGTTGATGATGCGGCCTCGCCCCTGGGCCTTCATGACAGGGGCTACCGCCTTGGTCAGGCGCATCGGCCCCGTCAGGTTAATGGCCATGATCCGGTCCCATACCTCCAGCGTCAGATTGTCGAGATCGCCGAAGGGGATCGAGACGTTGTAAGCTGCGTCATTGATCAAAACATCAAGGCGGCCGAAGGTCTGGGTTACCTCGCCGACCAGCCGATCCACAGCCGCGCCGTCGGTTATGTCACAGGCGAAAGCTTGAGCGTTGATTTGATAACGCGACGTTAGTTCGCTAGCGACGCTTTCCGCCTGGTCGCGGCTGCGAGCGTACATGACAGCGACATGTGCGCCCTCCTCCGCGAGGGCGTGGCAGATGCGCTGCCCCAGCCCGCCATTGCCGCCCGTCACTAGTGCAACCACGCCCTTCAGGTCCATCGCTGCTCTCCTTTAATGCGAATGCGCTGTCGCATCGCCGCCACTCACACCCGCTCGCTCTGGGGTGGCGGCTGACAACAATAGCCATCGCTACATTCCTAAGCTACTGCGAGTCCGTCGCCTGGGCTTCTCGACTACGATGAAACGTCTCCTTGTCAGCTTGTTCGATGACCAGTTTCGTCCAAGAAGCCGACATCGAAGCCAAGCTACATCACGTAAGCAAAGGGTCAAAGCGAGACCTCAACTTTTGACCTTGGCGTAGCCGCTTCTACCCCAAACCAGACATTGTGGCTTTGGAAAAGTCCTTCCAGTTCGGATTGCAGAAGGGATCGAGGCTGCCCGGCAAAGACTCTGCGCATAGTTCCTCAGCCGCATTGATCGCTGTGTGTAATCTCTTTCGTCCTCCTGAGGCAGCGGGAGTGGGCGGCCAGCTCCGTTGCGACTTGGCTGTACCGCGCGTGCGTGCGCGCGGGGCCACCGAGTCGTAAACAGGAAGTTAATTTCGCATTTTCGAACATGAAATATTGCCCGGGACTCCGCGGACGGAATCGATCCATGCATGTGGCATGTCTTACTTCTCGGTTCCCATTGGGCAGATTTTGGTCTCGGTTGCACTGGCAGCAGGCTCGTCAGTCAACGCTTTTGCGCTGTGGGCTATGCCCTAGCCTCCTCCGGGCTTCGCGAAGATCTTCCCAGCGCAAGAAATAGCAAACCGCCGACCAGTGTTAGCGAAATTTGTCAACAACTTGGTCTCCGTAAGCAAGCAAGCCAAAGCATCCTCGGATTTTGTCATTTTGGCTCTCCTTGAGAACATTCTGACGAGCCAGAAATCCTCAGCAACGTCGGCGTGCCGTACACAATCGCCATGGTCAGGCAGAATTTCGGCACGAGTTCGAGGACATGGCGCCCCGCCAGCAGCGTCAAAATGCCGAGCCAGAATAATGCCAGGAACGCCGCGTAAAGACCGCGAACCAGATATCGATCCAAAGCAATCCCTTGGTTCTATGCGATCGAAATGAATTTGTTCAGGTACGCTGCATCGTAGTAAGGCTTCACCCGCTCGGGCACGTCAATTGGGCCGCCGTGCGCGATCGCTACTGCCGCTTCAATCGCACTACGATAGACTTGGTTGGCAACCTAACAGCGCACGGCAATAATCAGGCAGACGGCCGAAATCAAAAAAGCAGACAAGAGCGTTCATCGTCGGGAAGCCGTTTTACTTCGATGGAGGCCGGACGTAGAAGGTCGCACAGCCTTTATTGTCCCAGTAGAACGGTTGGATGCCTGGAAGCCCGATAACCGCATCATTAACGTAGAAGAATAGCTCCCCCGGCACCTTAGGTACCACGTTTTCAGAAATTTTCGTGACGGACGGATCCGGATCGGGCTCCAGAAAGTCAAGTTCGTTGCCGATCGATCCATAGCGCGCGATAGGTTGGAGCCACGGCTCTCCGTAGTGCCGCTTCAACGGCAGGAGTAACGCATTCCATAATGTCGCGCGTATGCCGAGAGTCGGCCCATTGTCGTTGCGGAAGGTTGAATACCCGCGTCCATCGGCCGTCACACCGCCGCTAGCCAACGTCCCATTGGCGGGCGATGAACATGTTCCGACCTCTCTTCGATCGCTCGTCAGCTTATGAGCCGCTTTATAGGCTTTGTTCTCTTCATCCAGTTCCGCTCTCTCAGGCATCGTCCACACAAAATACCGGTCCAGTCGCCCAAGCTTGTAGCCGGTCGCGAAGCACGGATTGGAAATATCGAACGAGAACAGAACTCCCTCGAGGGGAATATCCTTCAAGTCCTTCGAATCCGCGCTTTGGGTACAGACAAAACCAGCCTCATCGAGGGCCGTGAACGTCCAACGGTTGAGCAGGGTGATGCCAAGATAAACGATCGCAATCGCGGACAAGGCTGGCCCGAGGTAGTCCTTCCAGCCGGAGCGCAAGGCCAGTAAGAACCGTTCCTTCGCGCTTAGCGTGTTGGTCGGTGCGACGGCAGGCGCGGCCTGGGTGTGAGCCAGCGACGCCTTCCACAGCGCGGTCATCTGGTCGGCGATGCTTGCAGCGGTCTTCGAACTGGCAGCCAACAGTGCGATCAAGACGACGGCCAAAGCCAGAAACGTCTTGGGATAGCTTGCATAGGCGACGAACCAGGATGATGCCCAGCCCGGCAAAAAATTGGCGACGGTCCGGATGAGGTCGGAGACCCATTTGAGCTCGTTCTCCCTCTCGTACAGAGGGTTGCTCCTGCCTGTCAGGGGGAAAATGACGAAGAGCGCAGTCGCCAACAGCGTCAGCAAGTAAAGCAACGCCCGAATATAGACGAGCGGCCATACGGTACTACGTTCAGCGACAACGCGGGCTTGCGCATCCCCTTCGAGCTCGTAAGCATCAGGAGCCGGCGCGGCGGGAAGAGGATCTATCCTGAAGTCCGCATCAACGCCATTCGGACGGAGTACAGCGACCACGACTTCATACTCATGGGGGATGCCAATCGGGGCGTACACATGGGCGTTATTCTGTATCCGCTTGAGAACGCTTTCATGGATTTTCGGCCTTGCAATCGAGACCGAGTCTTCAAGAGTTCTGGAGAACAGCTCGTTGCACAATCTTGAGAGCCGCCGTGGTCCGTAGCGGTAGTAGCTACCGGCTCCACTACGTGAATCATAGAGGCGACCATCCTTGTCCTGCGCCTCCTTGATTTCAGCGATCGCACGCGGGTCGGCAATCTTGAAGGTCAGACCACAGGCCTTGGCTTCCTGGATGATCCAATATAGCGGAACATGAGCCAAGGAATCGTCCGGGTAACCACCGCCCACGTTCGCGTGCACGCCCGCAAACCAAATCTGGGAAATCCGCTCGCCGCTGGTGAACCGCGGCGTGACGGCCTGTGGCACTTGCGTGCTCTCATCCCACAGCACGGGGTGAAACGTCGTCCGCTCGTCGTCCAGGGACAAGGCATGGCAGGCCCGCTGCACGCTCGCATGAAGGCTGTGCGAGGGAATTTCAAGCGGCCAAAGCCACTGGCTCACCCCGCGTGTCATCTCGTCGATCGGAAGACCGTAGGCCGCAACGGTATCCCACAGGCCGAGGAAGCGAATAACTGGGATATTATGACCGGCCGGCGGCGCCGTCTGAGGTGCGATGTTCTGCCCGAACCACTTCCTGATCTGTTTGACGATCAGACCCCAGTTCGTGTGGAAATGCGCCCGATGATAGTTGCGGTAGGCCTGCCGGGCCAGCTTGTCGAGCTCGGATTCTGAAATATTGGCCGCTGGAATGAGCCCCTGATCGATGATCAGACCGATGACAACCCTGATCGTGAATGCGCCACGGCTGAAGCCGAAGGCGTAGATTTCATCGCCAGGTGCGCGAAAATTGCGGCACGCGAACTTGTAGAGCGAGATCACATTGCGACGCAGGCCGATGCCGAAAGCGCCGCCCAGATAGGCCAAAGGTTTGAAGGACGACGTGCCGACCCCGTCGTCGTAGCAAGCCACCTGGTTGCTGCTGGTCAGATCCAACGCGCAGAACATGCGCCAGACATTGGTGCGCCAGAAACTGGCCGAAGAATTTCCTGTACCGTCGGATAGCAAGACAATTCGTCTAGGCATAAGAGCCCCTGCGCAAATTAATGACGAGGCGGAATAGATTTGCCGTAACGGCAATCGCCTCCGAATGAAATAAGTGTGGCTCGCTGGTCGTGGCAACTGGCGACGCTCGAAATGCGCGCCTCATCACAATTATGGTTATCTCGCCAATGGTTGCAATATCTGTTTTAGCAACCTAACAATGATCGTTCTCCCGCATTGCGAGATTCAGCTTGCCACGCTGTTCTGGCTTGAGGGCACCTGCGCAGCACGTAAGCCCGGTCCAGCATGGCGGACTCGCCAGCTGAACCGAGCCCATTCAAGGATGCGCGTTGGCATCATCCGAACAGCCTGCCGGAGTTCCCATTGCGCGGATGCATGCTCGATACAGCCAAGGCTCGACGTAGCTACCCACCCACATCCCTCGCCCCGCCTGATCGGCCTCGCGCTGGGCGGCCGCGTACCGGCCTTTTGAATATTGCGGCCAGTCCAATGCGAGCCCGTTGCGCACAAGCCATTCGCCGAGATCGATTCCAGCAACGGAACAGCGCGCCACGGCACGCTCGTACTGATCCTGCGAAAGCTGCGTACACACGATGGGGCGTTCCGCGATAAAAGCATCGAGATCATTCGCGGCCTTGGTGCCGCAGCGGTAAGGCGTGCTGTCGTCGCCGCGACAAAGTTGCGAGCCCTCGGGCGCGTCGATGCCCCAGAGGCGAATGCGCAAGCCATGGATTTCCAATGTGTCGCCATCGACGATGCTCGCTCGCCCCGCCAGTTCACCCCGCACCGCGACACCGGACATGGCGAGAAGGACCAAGGACGCGAGAAGTCCCACGCCTGCCTTTGCTCGTGTGCCGGTCACGCTGGTCATCGCGATGCCCCACATGGAGAGACCATCCGGCAACCCTCGGATTCAACGTCAGTCATCCATCCTAACTCCATGCTTTTATTATCAAAAACACACATCACTTGATCCTCCACTGGAGCCAGGCGCTTGTTTTTGGACTCGACATTTGTTCTGTATATGTTCTAATCGAGGCATGACCGATCGTCCAGCCAGTTCGCGCATGCCAAACCCGAAACAGATCGAGAAGCTAGCTGCCCGCGCCGGCACGGCCGGCCTTCGCGCGCATCCGCTGGCGCCAAATGATGGACTGCCGCCCGAATACTGGCAGGCGCTTCTAAATGACCCGCGCACCGACGGCACCCATTTCGACGCCGGCGTGCGCCATTGCCGTCTCTCCCAAATGCAGCAGCATCTACTCCGCGTGTCGTGCCGGCGCTGCGCCCGAATTGTCGAGATTCAAAAAATCGACGCTGTTCGACTCTTTGGTGAGGCCGCGATCTGGGGCGACGTCGGGCGGCGCCTGCTCGACGACACCTGCACGCAACGCACCGGACGCTACGAGGAGGACGGTTGCTGGCCGTCCTTCGGCACCTCATGACTGCCGCCGGTTGGGCTCGCCACCGATGGCTCCGAAACACCATCCGACGCCACTGAGCGGGGGCGACCGCAAGGCGTTGAAGAAAGAACTCGGCAAAGCGCGTGCCATGACGACGATACTTGCCACACAGTCAGTGGAGGCCCGCGCCAAGGGCGACGCGCTCATCCGGCAAGCGGACCGGTTGCTTTGTCATTCCTGGAACAAGCGCATGTGGGCCGACGGCGAACCGATTGATCCGTCGCCGACCGTCGATCAAGCGATCAACGGCGGTTATCCGTGGCTCCAGATCGAATGCTCGCGCTGCAAGACGGCACGCGATGTCGATCTCATCGCCCTTACCCACCCGCCGACGACCTTCGTTCACGATCTGGCAAGCCGCCTTCGGTGCAGCAAGTGCGCCAAGGCCGGACGTCGGCCGCCTGCTACGCTGCTGCAACTGGCACAGCGCGCCTCTCGCGGCGCCCCGGAGACCTGACATGTGCAACCTCTATTCCATCACAACCAACCAGGCCGCGATCTCCGCACTTTTCCGGCGCATGAACCGCTATGTCGGCAATCTTCCGCCGATGACCGGCGTCTTTCCCGACTACCCGGCGCCAGTGATCCGCAACGACGGAGATGCCGAAGGGATGGTGCTGATGCGCTGGGGCATGCCGCCGCCTCCCAGGACCGGCGGACCTCCGGTCACCAACATTCGCAACACGTCCTCACCTCACTGGCGCGGCTGGCTCAAGCCCGAGAACCGCTGCCTGGTACCGGCGAACAGTTTCGCCGAGTACGCACCCGAGACGAATCCCGAGACCAGGAAAAAAGACGTCGTCTGGTTCGCTCTGGACGACCGCCGGCCGCTGTTCTGTTTTGCCGGCATCTGGACCGAATTCAAGGGCGATCGCGGCACGAAGTCCAAACCGATACCAGGGCCTCATCTCGTCTACGGCTTTCTCACGACGTCGCCGAACGCCGTCGTGGAGCCCATTCATCCGAAGGCCATGCCTGCGATCCTCACGACCGAGGAAGAACGAGAGGTATGGATGCGCGCTCCCTGGGACGAGGCAAAGGCGCTGCAACGTCCCCTGCCCGACGATGGGCTGAAGATCGTCATGCGCGGCGCGGACAAGGAAGACAAAATAGCGGCGTAAACAACCTCACGCCTACCGGCGAATGGCGTGGCTTATCTCATTGCGGTTCCAACAAGAATCATCGAGCGTGGCATTCGAACAGGGGGACAATTCGTGCTCGCGACGACGGCCGCATCCTATCTCGAAACGCTCAATCCGGAGCAGCGTCGAGCCGTCGAGCACGGCGTCAACGCTTATGGGCATGTCGGAGCTCCCCTGCTGGTCATCGCCGGCGCCGGGTCCGGCAAGACGAACACGCTTGCCCACCGCGTCGCGCATCTGATTGTCAGCGGCGCGGACCCTCGCCGGATCCTTTTGATGACGTTCTCGCGGCGCGCCGCGTCGGAGATGTCGAAACGGGTCGAGCGGATCGCGCGCAAGGTCCTCGGCGGGCAGGCTGGCGTCATGAACGAGGCGCTGAGCTGGACCGGCACGTTCCACGGCATCGGTGCCCGGCTGCTTCGCGAATATGCCGAGCACATCGGACTCAATCCCGCTTTCACCATTCACGACCGTGAGGACTCGGCCGACCTGATGAATCTCGTCAGGCACGAACGCGGTCTATCGAAGACCGAGAGCCGTTTTCCGGCCAAGGGCACCTGCCTCTCGATCTACTCGCGCTGCGTCAACGCCGAGACCGAGCTCGAACAAGTGCTCGGCGCGTCCTACCCATGGTGCGCTGGCTGGGCCGCGGAACTCAAGGAGCTTTTCGCGGCGTATGTCGAGGCCAAGCAGAAGCATAACGTCCTCGATTACGACGACCTTCTGCTCTACTGGGCACAGATGATGTCCGACGTGACAATCGCCGACGACATCGGCGGCCGCTTCGATCATGTCCTTGTCGACGAATACCAGGACACGAACCGCTTGCAATCCTCGGTGTTGCTCGCCTTGAAGCCTGGAGGTCGCGGCCTCACGGTGGTCGGCGACGACGCGCAATCGATCTATTCGTTCCGCGCCGCTACGGTTCGCAACATTCTCGATTTTCCCGAGCAGTTCAGTCCGAAGGCGGAGATCGTCACGCTCGACCGCAATTACCGTTCGACCCAGCCGATCCTGTCCGCCGCGAACGGCGTCATCGATCTCGCCCGGGAGCGCTTCACCAAGAACTTATGGACTGAGCGGACATCATCGGCAAAGCCTCGACTGGTTGCCGTGCGCGACGAGCCGGACCAGGCGCGCTACATCGTCGAGCGCATCCTAGAAGCCCGGGAGGGAGGAGCCCTACTCAAGCAACAGGCGGTACTCTTCCGCACCTCCTCGCACAGCGGACCGCTGGAGGTCGAACTTACACGTCGCAACATTCCGTTCGTGAAATTCGGTGGTCTCAAATTCCTCGACGCCGCTCACGTCAAGGACGTAATTGCGCTGCTCCGGTTCGTAGAGAACCCTCGTGATCGCGTAGCCGGTTTCCGCGTGCTGCACCTGTTGCCAGGCATCGGTCCCGCTTCCGCGCAACGCATCCTCGACAGCATTGCGGAAGCTGCGGACCCGCTCACGGCGCTTTCCAATCTGCCCTGCCCTCCGCGCGCAGGCGACGATTGGGCTGCCTTCGTCGAAACGATCGGAAACCTTCGGTATTCGGAGTGGCTGTCGGATCTGGAGCGTGCCCGCCTCTGGTACGAACCGCATCTTGAGCGCATCCACGAAGACGCCGAGGTTCGCCACGCCGATCTCGTTCAGCTCGAGCAGGTAGCCGGCGGATATCCTTCTCGTGAACGCTTCCTCACCGAACTCACCCTGGATCCACCAGATGCGAGCAGCGACCAGGCCGGAGTGCCGGTGTTGGATGAGGACTACCTGATCCTATCGACCATCCACTCGGCCAAGGGTCAGGAATGGAAATCGGTATACGTGCTGAATGTGGTCGACGGCTGCATGCCGTCGGACCTGGGAGCCGGCACCTCCGCCGAACTCGAGGAGGAGCGCCGCCTGCTCTATGTCGCCATGACGCGGGCAAAGGACGATCTCCACCTGATGGTGCCGCAACGCTTCTTCACGCACGGTCAGCATTCAAAGGGCGACCGCCACGTCTATGCATCGAGAACGCGCTTCATCCCAGAAAAACTGCTCGGACTATTCGAGCGCACGAATTGGCCACAAGTCCCTTCGGGAGCCACTGTCCGGAACCCAAGTCAAGGTCCACGAGTCGACATCGGGGCGCGCGTGCGCGGGATGTGGCGCTAGAGCGCCCGGTGCGTTGCCCCGCCCGCGGAAACCGCAGTCAACGCGAAGTCGAATCGCTGCTCTGTGAATCACCGGGAACGAAAGGCCGGGCGCAAGGATTCAGGCGGTGGGAGAACTCGATGCTTAGGACGATTGAGCGGCGCCGCGCAATCCTGACGCTCCACGGCTGGGCGATCTCGGTGCTGAAGGAAGCCGGCGCCATCCGCGAGTGCGAGGAGCACGGCTGGATGCAGGATCGCGCGGATCCACACGCCCGCGAGCGCGCCTTCGACATCGCCCGCCAAGAGCCGCCCGTTGGCGTCTCTTCGCAGGCCGCCGCGATCGCGATCGCGGAAGTGCTCGACTCGATCGGAGATACCTGTCCGGAGTGCCCGGCCGAATAGGCCCACAGCCCGACTTCGCCGCGCAAGTCATAGTTTCTTCAAGAACATAGCCGAGGTTATTACGGCGGAAATTGCCGGCCGGATGTACGCCGACAGAGACCGCGAAACCCCGGCCGAAACGCCGGGGTTTTTGCTTCCATCTCCTCGAACCTAGCAGCCGTTCTTCTGTTACCATGGTGTGACGTTTTCTTGGAGCAGGACGATGATTGAGCGAAAAAAGATTGCAAAGACGCCACGCGAGCACTTCATGCAGGCCGCCGCGGATGAACTGGCCAGGCTTGTGCGCAAGGAAATCGCATTTCAAAATGCCGACCGCAACGAACGTGCGATGAAGCTTCGCCTTCCCATTTCACTCGGAAATCGGGAAACAGGCCATAACCGAGCACGCAAGTAAGGTGGGTCCCATTGAAATACCCGGCCGAGTTCCGGCCGGACGCTCAAAGCGGATTCGACTATCATTGGTACATGGGATCGTCCGATCAGAATCAGAACACCGCCGAAGCGCGAGAACGCAAGATCATCCATATCGACATGGATGCTTTCTATGCATCGGTCGAACAGCGGGACAATCCGGACTTGCGCGGCAAGCCGGTCGCCGTGGGCGGGTCTAGAGAGCGCGGCGTCGTTGCCGCGGCAAGCTACGAGGCGCGCAAGTTCGGGGTCCGGTCCGCGATGCCCTCGGTGACCGCGAAGCGTCAATGCCCGGATTTGATCTTCGTGAAGCCGCGCTTCGAGATCTACAAAGAGATCTCCCGACACATCCGGACGATCTTCGCCGAGCACACGGAAATCATCGAGCCGTTATCGCTCGACGAGGCGTACCTCGACGTCACGGAAAACTTCCAAGGCATCGCGAGCGCGACGGAGATCGCGACCATGATCAGAGCGAAAATCCTGAGCGAGACGGGTTTGACCGCCTCCGCCGGCATCTCCTACAACAAATTTCTGGCGAAGCTGGCCTCCGACTATCGCAAGCCGAACGGACAGTTCGTCATCACGCCGAAGATGGGACCAGCCTTCGTTCAGGATCTCCCCGTCGGCAAATTCCACGGGATCGGCCCGGCGACCAGCGCGAAGATGAATGGCCTCGGCATCTTCACGGGCATGGATATGCGTAACCAGACGCTCGAGTTCATGACCGCCAATTTCGGCAAGGCCGGCGGCTACTATTACTGGATTTCGCGGGGCATCGACGAGCGCCCGGTCCGCGCTAACCGTATCCGCAAATCGGTCGGTGCCGAGAACACGTTCTCGCAGGACTTGGCGGATTACGAAGCTCTGGCAGCCGAATTGCAGCCGCTGATCGAGAAGGTTTGGCGCCACTGCGAGACCACGCGCGCGCGGGGCCGGACAGCGACGCTCAAGGTGAAGTTTTCCGACTTCGAGTTGATCACCCGCAGTAAGTCAGTCGCCGTCATTGACTCTGCGAGCGATCTCTCCAGCCTGGCTCTCGAACTCCTGAAGCAGCTGATGCCGCCAAAGAAGGCGATACGGCTGCTCGGAATCTCCGTTTCCGGATTTACTGATCTCGAACCTGAAGACGAAGATCAATTGCCGCTCATGTTGGATGGATTCAGCGTCCGGGGATGACTGCATTTTCCGATTGTAATCTGGAATGTCGTCAGCCGTACCCTCGCGCTCGCCTCAACACGGCTTCCAGTCGAGCTTTCTCCTTCTCCCATCGGGCTCCTTCGGCCTGCGATCTTTCCTCGAGCGCCTCGAGCTGAACTTGAATATCCGAAGCGATCTTTTCGTGCTTTCGACGGGCCACATCTAAAGCGCTTTGCGCCTTGTCGACGGCGTCCTGCCGCCGCTCGCGCTCCTTACGCTGAGCGGCCTCCTCCATCGCGCGTTCGCGCTCGCGGCGTTTCTGCTCCTTCTCGAAAGCGAGCGCGGCCTTCCGGTCGGCCGCCTGGTCCGTGACCGGCTCAGGGTGCGTCTGCGGCTTACGCCTCACCGACCTGCGGCCTGCCTTCTTCGAAATATCGTCGCCGGCGAGATTGGTAGGCAGCTCGGCCTGCTCTTTGAAAGATCCGCTGGAGCCGACGGGACGCTTCAGAACGACGCCCGGCGTAGCCATGGTCGCCGCGATGACGTCGGGATCCTCGCTTTGCTTCGCCGCACCCTGGTGAAAGAGATTACTGTCGGCACCCCACGCTTCCAGAGCCGCTTTCATCGACGGCGCCGCTACCGCCAGATCAAAGAAGCCCACCGAAGTTTGGTACGTCTTCAGCTTCCTCGCCATTCCCGCGCTCTCCTGCGCCGCCGGCTAGACCACGATGTGATCGAAATCCATTGCAAGCCGGCTGTTCGGAAACGTCTTCTTCGCCTCGGCCAGTATTTCGTTATCGGCATAGCGGCCGGAAATGTGCGTTAGGACGAGCTGCTTGACGTTGCTCATGGCCGCCAAGGCGGCCGCTTCAGCTGCGGTGAGGTGTCCATAGTCACGGGCGATGGCTGCATCGCGGTCGAGAAACGTGGCCTCGATCACCAAGACGTCGGCGTCGCGAGCGTGTTCGGCGAACCCGTTGGTGGCTTCGGCATCGCCCACGATGACTAGCTTCTTGCGCCTCTCCGGCGGCCCGACGACGTCTTCAGGATCTATCATTCTGCCGCCGGCGAGTGTCACCGCCCTTCCTTCAGCCAACTCCTTGCGCACCGGGCCGTCCGGCACTCCGAGGGCCGCGAGGCGGTCAGGCCGAAGGTGACGGCGAGCCTGGCTTTCGAAGGTGAATCCGAAGCTGTCCGTGTCGCGGTGACGGACCGGAAAGCAGCCGATCGTGAACTCGCCGGCGTCGAGGACCTGACCTTCCACCAGCGGAACGAGCTGCAACGGAATCGGCGCCCTTCCCGCGCCCCACAGGCCCGCGAGCATCCGAACGACGACGTCGAGCGTACCCGGACTGCCATGAATCGTCATTACGTCGCCGCTCTGTCGCAGTCGCAGGGTCGAAAATAAGCCGGGGATGCCGAGCACGTGGTCAAAATGACCATGGGTCAACAAGAGACGATCGAGCCGTCGGAAGCCAGCACCGCTGCGCAGCAACTGGCGCTGTGTCCCCTCTCCGCAGTCTACCAGAATGCGATGGCTGCCGGCCTCGATAAGGATGCCCGGATGGTTGCGATCTGCTGATGGAACGCTCGCCGATGTTCCAAGGAAGGTGAGAGCGAACATTCGTGGCTTGGGGTCAGGCCGACTTCCGCTGCGACCTGGTCGCCGCCGGCTTCTTTGCCGCGGTTTCCTTTGCCTGCTTCTTGCCGCCAATCGGCATCAGCATCTCCTTCTGGCCGGTCGACGCCTTCCTCGGCTTCTTGGGCGATTTCTGCAGCGCTTTGGTTTCGGCCGCTGTGCCGCCCACACTCCGCCGCAGCGCCTCCATCAGGTCAACGACGTTTTCGCCCCGCGGCCGCTCCTTCGGCGTAATCGGCTTGCCTGCACGCTTCTGGTTGATGAGGTCGATGAGGGCAGTTTCGTACTGGTCCTCGAACTTGTCCGGCTCGAACCGCCCGGACTTCTGGTTCACGATGTGCTTGGCGAGATCGAGCATGTCCTTGGTGACTTTGACGTCCTGGATCTCATCGAAATATTCGCCCTCGGACCGCACTTCGTAGGGATAGCGCAGGAGTGTACCAACGAGCCCTTTCTCCAGCGGCTCGAGCGCGATGATGTGCTCGCGACTGGTCAGCACCACCCGGCCAATCGCGATCTTGTTCATTTCGCGAATGGTCTCGCGGATCACCGCAAAGGCGTCGTGACCGACCTTGCCGTCGGGACGCAAATAATATGGCCGGATCAGGTAGCGCGGATCGATCTCGGATTTCTCGACAAACTCGTCGATCTCGATAGTCCTCGTCGATTCCAGCGCGAGCTCATCGAGCTCCTCCTTGCTGACCTCAATGAAGGTTTCCTTATCGAGCGCGTACCCCTTGACGATGTCTTCGTTCGCCACTTCCTCGCCAGTATCGGCATCGACCTTCACATATCTGATGCGGTGGCCGGTCTGCTTGTTGAGCTGGTTAAACGAGATCTTCTCGCTATCTGAGGTAGCAGGATAGAGCGCGACGGGACACGTGACGAGCGACAGGCGCAAAAAGCCTTTCCAATTGGCACGCGGGGCCATGAACGCAGTGCTCCGAAAACGAGGGCGGCTTAATTCAAGACGACTGGATGGGCATGGTTCCGACAGTGCCGACCTCTCCACGGTAAGTTATTATTGGCTGAGGGCGGACTCGACATTTGTTCTTGTTATGTTCTAATTAGCTATGACCGACCGCCCCGCCAGTTGGCATATGCCGAACGCAAAACAGATGGAAAAGATGGCCTTTGCCCTAAGCAGGAAGGCCCCGGTCAGACCTGCTCTCGTTCCAAACGAAGACCTGCCGCCCGAATACTGGCATGCGCTTTTGGAGGAAGCGCGTGCCAAATCATCCGGATCCAGCATCGCCGCGCTGCCGCTTAGCGAAATTGCCCAGCACCTTTTGAGGGTGAGCTGCCGGCGCTGCAGCCGGTGCGTCGAAATCCAGAAAGTCGACGCCATCCGACTCTACGGCCAGCGCGCCATCTGGAAGGATGTCGGGCGGCGCTTGTTGGACGATACCTGCACCCAGCGGACGGGACGTCATGAGGAAGACGGCTGCTGGGCGTTCTACGATGTGCCCTGAACCGTCGGCAGAACGCAATGGCATGGCACCGGCGCAGCACCGTACGCTCCAATCTGGAGATGTCCGAAAGGCGTGGGCGAAGGAGCGCGATGTACAAGCGGCTCTTCCAATGCGGCCTCGTTATATTTCAGATTGTGTCTAGGCTTGGTCTATCTTGGCAGGCCCCACCGTGATAGCGGCTCGTCGGATTGCCGAGGTCTCGCCAGAGTTTGCGGCATCTGATGACGTGGGCCCCGGTAACAACATTGCTGATGTTATGCTCAATATCCGGACTTCGGTGATTGGGGGCCACCTCGCCTTTCAAATGCGACGCGCAGCAGCGGCGCGCGCAAATGAATGCGGCCTTCAGATCGTGACACTGCCGCAACTTGCCGCCAGGCTCGCGGGCGGGTTTACCGCCCCACTTGCGATGGAGGCGCTCGACCTTGCCGTTCAGGGCGCACTCGCCGAGGGCGGCTTCCTCGAACTCGACGCGGTGAGACACCTTCCAGGGATGAATCGAGCAGTTTCGCGGACGCTACGTAAGGTCTGGGATGCCGATATCGATCTCCGATCGAAACCGCGATCGGGCGACGCCCGGCTCGTAGACTTGGCGCTGATCGAAGAACGTATCCGGCGATCCCTGCCAAACGCGACATTGACGCCGTACGATCTGCGAAGTGCAGCCCTCGGGCGGATTCATCACGCGAAGCGTGTGATCGGTCCGGTGACCCTCGAGGGGCTTTCCTGGATCGCGCCGATTTGGCGGTCTTTGGTGGAGGCGCTCTCAAAGGAGGTTCCTGTCGAGTGGCATGCACCCGCGCATGCCGAGACCGAATGGTTCGCGGGACCGGTGGTGGTCGGGCCGGAAGACTCCCGCACCGAACGCGACGCGTCGACCGTCTCCTGCGCCGACCCGCATCACGAGGTAGTCGAGAGCCTGCGCTGGGCACGACACCTGATCGTGTCCGGCGCGGCAAAACCGCACGAAATCGCGATCGCTTCGGCCGGTACGATGCCTTGGGACGATCACTTCTGTGCATTGGCCCCTGATGCTGGATTGAGACTACATTTCACGCACGGAATTCCCGCACTATCGACGCGCGATGGCCAACGGTGCGCAGCGTTGGCCGACGTGCTTCTGCATGGCTTGAACCAACAACGCATGCGTCGCCTGGTTTCGCTGTGTCGAGGCCAGGGCGATCCTCTCGACGAGCTTCCTCAGCAGTGGTTGGCTTCGCTCCCGCGGGGCGCGACCCTGGCCCGCGTGGAGGATTGGCGGCGCACGATTTCCTCCATGGTGCTAAAGGACCCGTCCTTGGACGGTGCACAAGCGGTCCTGCCACTCGTCGAGCTGCTCACGAAGGGAATTTCGGCCGCGAGGGAGGCCGGCCATCATTTTCTGCGCGGGCGTGCACTGCAGCTTTGGGAAGCGGCTTTGCGGACCGCGCCGCCCGAGGCAATCGAGCTCTCCTTGCAGAATGCACGATTGGAGTCCGAAAACGACGCCGCCGATTCGATGGTCTGGTGTTCGGCACGGGATTTGGCGGCTGCACCGCGCCCCCATGTCCGTCTGCTGGGACTCACGAACCGGAACTGGCCTCGACGGGCCGGTGGCGATGCCATTCTACCCGATCATATCCTGCCGGCGGCCGAGTTCGACGTCGATCCTGTCGCCAAGGCCGACCGCAGACACTTTCGGGTCATCCTCGAAGCGGCGTCGGGCGAGCTCGTGCTGTCGCGCAGCCGCCGAAGCGCGCAAGGCAGCCGAGTGGGACGAAGCCCGCTTCTGCAGGACTGTCCCGAAAGCTCGCTGTCGAGAGCGCGCATCCCCGAGCACGCCTGGAATGAGGCGGACCGGCTCATGGCCCGCCCAGAGGATGCCGCCAAGATCGATCGAATCGCATCGGCTGATCTGTGTTGGCGCAATTGGCATCTCGCTTCACTCACCCGAAACGACGGCCAGTTGGACTCAAATCATCCGGTCATCGTGAGGGCGATCGAACGCGTGCAGTCCCCGACATCCTTGCAAAGACTGCTGCGGGATCCGCTTGGCTTCGTCTGGCGCTATGGGCTTGGTTGGTCGGCACCACAAGATCGGGAGCAGCCACTCACGATGGCGCCTGCCGAGTTCGGCAAGCTGGTGCATGAGCTGCTGCGGCGCGCGGTCAACTTGCTTGAACCACAGCCCGGTTATGCGCGCGCGTCAGACGGAGAGATCGAAGATGCTTTGAAGGAAGCCGCCCAAACCGTCCGCGAGACCTGGCCCCTCGAGGGGCACGTGCCTCCAACCCTGTTGTGGAACAACACACTCGATTTCGCGGCTTCCCTGGCGTTGGTGGGGCTGTTGCGCAAGGAGATCACGGAAACGGGAACGCGCAGTTGGACCGAGGTCCCGTTTGGCCAACCCGAGGACTTCGCGATTGAGCGGGAATTGCCTTGGGACCCGAGGATCCCTGTTGCCGTGCCGGGCACCCCCATAAAGCTCCGCGGCACCATCGATCGCCTGGACCTGCGAATGGACCATTCCGCGGCCCGGGTAACGGACTACAAAACAAGCGAAGCACCAAAAAATGCCAGCCGCATCGTGATCAACGGCGGGGCCGAGCTTCAGCGCGCGCTGTATGGCCTAGCCTGCCGACAGTTGCTCCAGGAAGACCCGCAGATCGTCGCCAGGCTGCCTTCATCAACGTAGCCGTCGCAATGCACCGACGAGGCGCGGCGGTGCCCGGTCGGCTATCGTTCGACAAATCGAACGAACTGCGATTGGCGCTTCCGGCATCGCCCGGCTACGAGCGGCGCAAGCTCATAGCCTACAACAAGGCAAGTGAAAACATCGCCCGCTTTTGGAGCGCACCATGACGGCCATGGTCGATGACGTCGAACGTCTGCGGGCTTTGACCGAAATTGACTCCTGCCTGCTGGTCGAGGCAGCCGCGGGCACGGGCAAGACGTCCCTTCTCGCAGGCCGCGTGGTGATGCTGCTAGCGGCCGCCGTAGAGCCGCGATCGATCGCAGCCATCACCTTCACGGAGCTTGCAGCGGGCGAACTACGTCAGCGCATCGCGTGGTACCTGGACTGTATCCTCATGGGCAACGTTCCCCACGAACTCAGGCTCAGTTTGGCGAACGGACCTACGGCAAATCAAAGAAAAACGTTGCGCGCCGCATTCGACCGGCTCGATGAACTGAATTGCGGAACGATTCACGGATTTTGCCACGATCTGCTGCGCACCTACTCTGTCGAAGCCGCGATCGACCCAGGTGCGGAGGTGCTTGACGCTGATCAGGCGGATTTTGCCTCCGACGCGATCTTTGACCGATGGTGGCGGAATCGGCTCGACAAACCGGTTTCCGCGCCGGACGATTGCGTTGCCTCAATCGCGCGCAGAGATCCGACCGGTGCCGAAGATCTCCTGCGCAGCTTCGCCAGATTCCGGCGCCGCTATCGATCGGCGCAGCCCCTGCCCTCCGATCTCGATTCCAAGGCTGACCTGGAATTCGCCGAAAGCGTTCGCGAGTTCCGCCGCTGGTGCGACCACGTCGACGTCCCGCCCGAGGCGGATCCGGATATCGTAGCACTCGAGACACTGGCTTTGCATTTCCAAGGGCGGTTCGCGCCTCTACCCGACTTCGAGGGTCTCTGGGAGTTGGCTCACCCGGCTTGGCTGCCGATCATGCGCAAGGATGCATTCGACTTGCGCGAATACAGACGGCGTTCCCTGTGGCGAAAGGCGGCGGGACGGGAAGCAGGTGACCGTCTGGCCGACCAGGCGGAGGAGCACTACGCACGATGTCGCAACGCATACGGCGCACTGATGGGCAGGATCGCGACATCGCTGATCGGTACCCTCTCCGCAGAACTCGGAGACGTGTTGGCCGAATACGAGGTTTTCAAGAAGCGAGCGGCCGTTCTCGACTTCGACGACCTATTATTCACGTGCCGCGACATGCTCCGCAACCATCCGGTCGTACGAACTACTGCCGGCGGGCGGTTCTCGCGAATACTGGTCGACGAATTTCAGGACACCGACCCGATTCAAGCGGAGATCATGTTCCTCCTCTGCGGCACCGAGGACAATGCGCAGGCGTGGCACTTGAGATCGTTAAGACCCGGACACCTATTTCTCGTTGGAGATCCGAAGCAGGCGATCTATCGCTTTAGGGGGGCCGACCTCGCAACCTATCTGACGGTGCGGAGAGCCATCGAGCAGCAATTTCCAAACAATATCCTCCGGGTCACGGCCAACTTCCGGTCGCGCGGTCCGATTCTCGACCACGTAAACCGCTGCTTCGAAGAACGGCTGTCTTCGCAGGAAGCCGGCTATGTCGCCCTGCGGGGCACGCGAACGGCCGTTGAGTACGGCTTTCCGTGCGTCGCCAAGGTCTCTGTGCAACTCCCTCCAGAGACGCGAGTCGACAGCTCCCGGGACGAAGAGGCCAGTGTCGTCGCCGAGGTCTGCGCACGCTTGATCGGAAACGTCGAAGTAAAGCTCAACGACGGCGAAGCCAGACGCCTGTGTCCAGGCGACATAGCGCTGCTCGCTCCGGTTTCGACTGATCTCTGGCGATACGAGAGAGCGCTCGAGGAGGCCGGCCTGCCGTTCGCCTCGCAGGCAGGCAAGAACTTGTTTAGGAGGCAGGAGGCACAGGACCTGGTGGCGTTGATCCGCGCGCTGGCCGATACGCGGGATACGTTGGCGCTCGGAGCCCTGTTGCGTGGTCCGCTGGTCGGCCTTACCGAACAAGAGCTGTTGGACACAACCGCGGACCTCGCGACGCCGGACGACAAAGGTCATTTCATAGGGCTCTCCCTACGAACCGATCCGGCTACCGTTCGGCACCCCATCGCGCGCGAGGTGCTGACGATCTTGCGCGATCTCCGCCGTCGCGTTCACGGCACCACGCCCGCTCTCATCCTTGCCGAGGCGGTCGAACGACTGCGCGTTCGCGCCATCGTGGCGGCCCGCGGCGCCGATCAGGCCGTTAGATCGCTCGCGAATATCGACGGTTTGGTCGAGCGCGCCCGCAGCTATCGCGTCCGTGGCTTCGTTCAATTCGCGAGAGACATCGACGATGAATGGTCGAGCAGCTTGGGATCGCCGGAGGGTATGGTCGAGGCTGACGGTCAATCCATCGAGATCGTCACGGTTCACAGCTCGAAAGGCCTCGAGTGGCCGGTCGTCATTCCGATCAATCGCGCGTCGATGCCGCGTCGAGCCGAGACGTTCGTCTATCGACGAAGGGACGAGACCTTGCACTGGGCTCTGGGCCAGGTCGTCCCTCCAGGCCTCGGCGACGCCCTGCTGGCCGAAGAAGCGGAGAAGCGAAATGAGAATCTGCGCCTTCTCTACGTCGCGTGCACGCGAGCGATGGAATTGTTGATCATACCAGACTTCACTTGGAGCAATGATGCCTCTTGGGCCAAGCTCCTTGATTTCAAGCTGGACACCGTGCTGGAACTGGATATGTCGCGCTTACCGCGTGCCAGCATCGTCTCGCCCACCGCAACCGAAAATCTCCAGGACGCCGAATTATTCGCGGAGGAGCAATCGCTGCTCGAGGCTTCACCGCGAATCCGGTGGATTACTCCAAGCGATGGCGATCCAGATGTAATCACCGGATTGATTCCGTCAGAAATAAGCGACGAGGAACCTCTTCGCCCCCTAGCTCTTGTGGAGGGCGGGCGCGTTCGCGGCATCCTCTTGCACAAGCTGATGGAAGAGCTGGTGACCGGCGAACTGGATGAGACCGTGGAGATGGTAATCGCGAGGGCCGCGCTCCTGCGCGATCAACTGCGCTCGCAATCATCATTCGGCGCCGGCCCCGATCCAATGGAGCTTGCGACCACTGCGCTACGCACTCTCCAGCTTCCAGATATCAAGCCGTATCGTGCTCGGCTCGTGGCGGAATTGCCGATCTATGGCATTGCTCCAGCGAGTTCGGATCAATTGATCGTCGGGCGGGCGGATGCGGTGGCGGACAGCGAAGACGGCGGCAAGATCGCGTTCGATTGGAAAAGCGACATCGCACCTAAAGAGACAGACCGGGCGGCCTACAGGCAGCAGCTTGGTCAATATCTGCATGTGATCGGAGCTCGACGCGGCGCCATCGTCTACATGACATCCGGTCGCGTGGATTGGATCGCTCGGTGATCTACTGCGCCATCCGCTGAGAGCGGCCGGACCCAATCCCTAGTGCGGAGCTCGAAGTCGTTCTATTCGTTGAACCAGCCGATCGAATTCCCTTTCAGGATCGCGATACCAATCCGTGGACCAGATCCTGTAGATCCGCCCACGAGAACACGATAGGAACGTAAGGGGTGGCGGGTCAACCTGGAACGTCGTCATGTCCTCTACTTCACAATCGAACGCACAGGACGACGAGGAGCTCGAGGCCACCATAGATCAGGCGATCGACGCGTGCGGTGGCAACATGCGTGCGACCATTTGTGGATTATCCGCAGGATGGCGTTCGAAGCGGCTCACGACTACATCGCGGAGTTGGTCGGCGCGAAGCGGGTCGGCAAGGTCGTGCGTGACGGCTAAGCCTGTTCGATATAGTCGAATGCCGTCTCGGTAGACTATATCTGTTGTGTCGATCCACATCGCGCGTCAAGCGGGAAGCATCTTGTATCTCGGCATCGATCTCGGCACCTCGGCGGTCAAGACCATTCTGGTTGATCGGGAGCAGCGCGTGGTCGCCCGCCGAAGCCAATCGCTTAGCGTCAGCTCTCCCCATCCCGGCTATTGCGAGCAAGACCCGGCGCAGTGGATCGATGCGACGTTTGCAACCCTGGACGCCTTGAAGGCCGATCACCCTCGCCAACTGGCCGCGGTTGACGGCATCGGTCTATCGGGCCAGATGCACGGCGCCACGCTGCTCGATGCGAAGTTCAAGCCGTTGCGGCCCTGCATTCTGTGGAATGACGGGCGGTCCGCCGCGGAATGCCGTGCGCTGGAACAGCGCTGGCCCGCGTTGCGTGCGATGACCGGCAACAAAGCCATGCCCGGCTTCACCGCCCCGAAACTGCTTTGGATCGCGACGCACGAGCCGGAGAACTTTGCAGCAACTAGGCTCGTTCTGCTCCCGAAGGCCTATCTGCGCCTGATTCTGACCGGCGAAGCGATCGAGGATGTCTCGGACGCATCGGGATCGCTGTGGCTCGACGTCGCGCGCCGGGACTGGTCGGACGAAGGGCTGTCCGCAACGGGCTTGTCGCGCCGCCAGATGCCGCGTCTCGTCGAGGGCTGCGCCCCTGCGGCACAGCTGCGGAGCGAGCTGGCGGTGCGCTGGGGAATGACTAAACGGCCGATGATTGCCGGTGGCGCCGGCGACAATCCGGCAGGCGCCATCGGTATCGGCGCGATACGGCCTGGAATCGGGTTTATTTCGCTCGGAACCTCCGGGGCATTGCTGACGCCGACCGATGTCATTGCCGCCAACCCGGAGCGCGCCGTGCACACGTTCTGTCACGCCATCCCCGCCATGTGGATTCAGGCTGGTGCGATCCTCTCCGCGGCATCGTGCCTCGCCTGGATCGCGCGGCTGTTTGCAGCCTCCGAGGCTGATCTGCTGGAGGCGCTCGGTCTGCATCCGAAGGCGCCCTCACCTGTGAGCTTCCTGCCGTACCTGTCCGGCGAACGGACGCCGCACGATGATCCCGAGGCGCACGGCATGCTCGACGGGCTGAGTCACAGCACCGATCGCGGCGCAATCGTGCAGGCCGTGCTCGAGGGCGTGGCCTTCGGGATCGCGGACTGTCGGGACGCGCTCGCGGAAACCGGCATTGTGATCTCGGAAGCCGATGCGATCGGCGGCGGCTCACGTTCGCGGTTCTGGTTGTCAGTGCTGGCAAATGTTCTGAATATTCCGGTCCATCGATTTGCCGAAGGCGAAACCGGAGCGGCGTTTGGTGCGGCGAGGCTGGGGCGCCTGGCCGTCACCGGGGAGGCGATCGAGGCCGTCTGCACAGTCCCTCGACGCATTGAGACATTCGAACCCGATCACACGCTCGCGGATGCTTACGCCGGGCGGCTTCCGAAATGGCGTGGGCTATACCGGCCGCACCGCTGACGCCCCCCACAATGGGCGATTTGGATTTCTTCGGTATTGCCGTACGCCGTCGCGTTTTGTTTAATGAGCGGACCGCGCTGTCAGCACAACGAGCCGCGGGGGTAAGAAACCCATTGTGCGCCGGGAGGCACGATGAGCGGTCCGATCCTGGAGATGCGCGGCGTCTCCAAATTCTTCTTCGGCATCGCGGCGTTACGCAATGTCGACTTGACCGTCTACGCGGGCGAAATCCACGCTCTGATGGGCGAAAACGGCGCCGGCAAATCGACGCTGATGAAGATCCTATCGGGTGCTTATACGCCCGATCCCGGCGGCGAGATCCGGATCGAAGGCAGGCCGGCGCGGATCGACGGTCCCCTCGGCGGCCGCGCAGCCGGCATCTCGATCATTTACCAGGAACTTTCCCTGGCGCCCAATCTGAGCGTGGCGGAGAACATCTATTTAGGCCGGGAAATCTCGCGGACCGGCTTGCTGGCCCGCGACCTCATGCGGGCAGGCGTCGGTCCGATGCTCGATCGGCTCGGCGCCGACTTCACGCCGCAGACCCTGGTGGGCCATCTGTCCATGGGACAACGCCAGTTGGTCGAGATTGCCAGGGCGTTGCACGCCAGATCGAAGATTCTAATCATGGACGAACCGACGACCGCGCTTTCGGCCGGCGAGAGCGAGAGGTTGTTCGCGCTGATCCTTCAACTGCGCGCCGAGGGTCTCGCCATCATCTATATTTCGCATCGCATGGACGAAGTCTATGCGCTCGGCGACCGGGTCACAGTGTTGCGCGACGGCAGGCTGGTGGGATCGCTCGACAAGCCGGAGATCCGCGCCGACACCATCGTTCGGATGATGGTCGGGCGCGATGTGTCTTCTTTCTACAAGAAAGACCACGACCCGCAGGCGAGACGGGGCCCGCCGGTGCTCGCGGCCGTCGACATCGCCGATGGGCGCCGCGTCAAGGGGTGCTCCCTTACGGTGCATGCGGGCGAGGTTGTCGGACTCGCTGGCCTCATCGGAGCAGGCCGTACCGAGCTGGCGCACCTCATCATCGGAGCATCGCCCATGACATCCGGCCACATCGAGGTGGAAGGCCGAGCAGTGACCATCCGCACACCCGGCGAGGCGCTCGACGCCGGCATTGCCTATCTCACCGAGGACCGGAAGGCGCTCGGCTTGTTCCTGGACATGTCCTGTCTGGACAACATCAACCTCGCCGTGCTCGGGAGGGATGCCAAGCTCGGCTACATCCTCGACCGGGACAAGGCGCGCGACTGTGCCAACAGGGCGTTCGCCACGTTGGGCATCCGCGCCGCAAATGTCGGGGTCACGGCCGGCGGACTCTCTGGCGGCAACCAGCAGAAAGTGTTGCTGTCACGGCTGCTTGCAACGACGCCGAAGGTCCTGATTCTCGACGAACCGACGCGCGGGGTGGATGTCGGGGCCAAGTCCGAGATCTATTCGATCATCGACAATTCCGCAAAATCCGGCACCGCCATCCTCGTTATCTCGTCCGATCTGCCCGAGATCATCGGCATCTGCGACCGCGTCATCGTCATGCGCGCAGGGCGAATCGCCGGCGAGATCGCGCAGGGCGCGACATCGCCGCTCAACCAGGAAGACATCATGGCATTCGCGACAGGACCGGAGCGGCTCGATGCCTCATGACGGTCCTTCGCAGGCAAAGGCCGCATCCGCCGCGGCTTCCCGCATCGCGGCGGCGCAAGAGACAAAGCGTCAGCGCCTGAGGCTGGTCATACGCGCGGCCGGCATGCTGCCGGTGCTGCTGCTCCTGTGCGTCGGCTTTCATTTCCTGTCCGACAGCCGCTTCTTCACGGGCCAAAACCTCGGCATCGTGCTGCAGCAGGCCGCGGTCAATACCGTGCTGGCTGCAGGCATGACCTTCGTCATCCTCACCGGCGGCATTGACCTCTCGGTCGGTTCCATTCTGGCGGCCGCCGCGATGGCCGGACTGACGGTCTCCAAGCTTCCCGACGTTGGGTCGCTCTGGCTGCCGGTCGCCGTGCTCACGGGACTGGTTTTCGGCGTCATCAACGGTGCCCTGATTGCGCTATTGCGCCTGCCTCCTTTCATCGTCACGCTCGGTTCACTAACGGCCGTGCGTGGGCTGGCGCGCCTGTTGGGCGCCGACACCACCGTCTTCAACCCCGCCATTCCCTATGCCTTCATCGGCAACGCCTCTTTGACGCTCATTCCCGGCGTCGCTTCGATTCCATGGCTCTCGGTGATCGCATTGCTCGTCATCCTGATCTCGTGGCTCGTTCTGCGTCGTACCGTGCTCGGGGTGCATATCTATGCGGTCGGCGGCAATGAGAGCGCGGCACGTTTGGCCGGCATCAAGGTCTGGGGTGTGCTGATCTTTGTCTACGGAGTGTCGGGGCTGCTGGCCGGGCTTGGCGGCGCCATGCAGGCGGCGCGCCTCTATGCCGCCAACGGGCTGCAACTCGGCCAGTCCTACGAACTCGACGCGATCACCGCCGTCATCCTGGGTGGCACCTCCTTCGTCGGCGGTATCGGCTCGGTGTGGGGAACGCTGATCGGAGCGCTGATTATCGCCGTTTTGTCGAATGGCCTCATTCTCACCGGCGTGTCCGACATATGGCAATACGTAATCAAGGGTCTGGTGATCATCGGCGCCGTGGCGCTCGACCGCTATCGGCTGCAGGGCTCGGCTCGGACCTGAATAACGGAAATGGGCCAGGCTGTACGCCGCCCGCTTCGATCCCTTACGGCAACTGGTCGGCCGTGCCGGGAACTAGAACGGACCAGGGAGGAAGACAATGTTGAAGACGATCTCGTTTACCGGCGCCGCCGTGGCGCTCGTCCTGAGCTCCGCACCGTCCCCCGCCAAGGAGCTTAAATCAATCGGCATCTCGCTCGGCTCGCTGGGCAACCCTTTTTTCGTCGCCTTGTCGAAGGGAGCCGAGTTCGAGGCCAGAAAGACCAATCCCAATGTGAAGGTCACGACCGTCGGCTTTGAATACGACCTCGGCAAGCAGGTAACCCAGATCGATAACTTCATCGCCGCCGGCGTCGACCTGATTCTTTTGAACCCCGGCGATCCGAAGGCGATCGGGCCGGCGATCAAGAAAGCACAGGCGGCAGGCATCATTGTCGTTGCCGTCGACACCGCCGCCGAAGGCGCCGACGCCACGGTGACCACCAACAACGTCCAGGCCGGCGAGATCGCCTGCCAATACGTCGCCGACAAGCTCGGCGGCAAAGGCGACGTGATCATCGAGAACGGGCCGCAGGTCTCCGCCGTCATCGATCGGGTGGTCGGCTGCAAGAACGTGTTCGCCAAGTATCCCGGCCTCAAGGTCCTGTCCAACGACCAGGATGGCAAGGGATCGCGTGAAGGTGGCTTGACGGTGGCGCAAGGCTATCTGACCCGCTTTTCAAAAATCGATGCCGTCTTCGCGATCAACGATCCGCAGGCCATCGGCACCGACCTGGCCGCGCGTCAGCAGCAGCGCAGCGGCATCATCATCAGCTCGGTCGATGGCGCTCCCGATATCGAGGCCGCGCTCAAGGACCCGGCGTCGCCGCAGATCCAGGCCTCCGCCTCGCAGGATCCGTTCTTCATGGCGCGCCGCGCCGTGCAGGTCGGCGTCGGCATTCTCGATGGACAGAAGCCTGCTTCAACCGTCGAGCTTTTGCCGTCGAAGCTCGTGACCCGGGAGAATATCGCTGAGTACAAGGGATGGACATCGGACCGCTCGCAATAGCCGCGCCAGCGGGACGCCGCCTCTCGCAAGCGGCGTCCCAACGGACGACGTCGATCGCAGAGACCATCTGTATGCCGATGGCCGCTGCACCAGTTTCGCACCAAATACGAACGCATCAAAGCGTAACGAGCGCGATCGATGCTGGACGAAACCTCACCAAAATCAACGAACGCAACCTTTGTCCTCCCGCTCCTAACGGCCTGGCTACAGGTATGAGCCAATCGTGGTGGAAAGCAGACGGACATCCGCCTTAGGACCGGGCCAGGCCGGCGGCATCAATTTCGACGAGGCGCGGACCAACGTTTACAAGCTGTATCGGGCATGCCGCATAGGCCCCGACACCAAAATCGAACCGTCCGAACAGGTCGCGTTCTACGATCCTGGTCTCGGCTCGGCTTCTGACGGGGCTTCAGGTCATTTCGACATGATATTTACGATGGCACTCTTACAGTGTCTCCACCCGAGCAGCGAATGGGTTTTCAAAGAGATCACGGATCGAACAACCTTTCTCATTACGATCGAAGATGAATTGGAGCATAGCTTTGCGTGGCGGCATTTCCCCCGGAACTACAAGAAAGTGTTTGAAAGACTCGGCATGAAGCAAATTGCTTCTATCGATTGCTCGTCAATGACTGAGCTGGGCTCACAGGGAGAGGGCATAATCGCACGTGTATTCGTGAAGTCTGCCATACCATAGTGCAGACCAATGTTGCGCTTGGACTCCGTTTTCTATTACGACCTGAGCCGTATGACTGAGCGCGTCGCATATGAGAAAACTTTCGGCGACGGCCAACATAGCGTCGGACAATTCAAGACCGAGGTTTTGGGCTGGCTGAAGAAGAATTATGGAGATGGCGTCAAGCCTGGCAAGAAGGCGCTCTTTATTCCTAGCAGCGGCAATCGACGAGAGACTGACGTGCTCGTATGTGCGCAGTTTCGCCGCTATCACAAATTCAATGGGGCTTACGACCAGAAACACGACCAGGGGATTTGCTTTTTTCTGCCCAATAACACGCGCGCACGCCGAGAGAATCTCGCCGATAGCATCGCAGCGCTCGAACGGCGCCTAGCGACTATCGATGAGCTAGCCGCACAGGTCGCGTGAATTCTCGGATTGCGGCTACAATAACCGGCTTGATGGCTTCGTCGTTTCAGGTTTGGATTGGCGGCCGTCAACATTAGCGTGCGAGAAATATGATCCCCTCAAAAGTCGATTTCAGACTCGTTTGTACCAATTGCGAAGGTCTGGGCATTGTGCTTGATTTTCCTGCAGATGCCCCATTGTCGACTCCGATCAGTTGTAGCCAGTGTAGTGCCCCACGTGGAACACTTGGAGCACTGCGCCGGCTTGCTCAGTCCGACCGACGGGATCTATTCGAGGAATGAACAGAGCATGCAGTTGGTCTAAGGCGCTCAGTGGGTTGCCACCAACCAGCAGAGCCGCTGAAGGGGAGTGAGCCTAAACAAACGGCGATTGGCGACACCGGACGCAAACGAGCGATCTATCGCAGTTTTGAGCGGCTTGACCTGCACGTGTTCCTTCAACGAAGATCTCTGCCAGCCTCGAAAAGCGGGATCAGCAATCGCTGCGCTATAGTACTCCCCATCCGGTGGTGCCGATGTACACTCTCGATTAAGTTAGATGCAGACCGACCTAGTCATACGAATTGTCTCCCTGGTGAAACATGCCAAAAAGCTGAAAAATGGAACTTAGTGAGACAAGCGACGGACTTCCCCCATTCAATCTGTTTGCTAATCCATTTCGGATTCTCCGCGTTCATCCAGCGGCGACAAATCAAGAAATCCGTGACGCATTCGAGATCGCGCGGGAACAACGGTTAGCTCCGGAGGATGCGCTGGCCAGCGCACGCGACTCAATTGTTGATCTGTCGCAGCGCCTGTTCCACGAACTGAGGTACCCGATCGATAGCCCACGCATCGACGTCGACGCCTTGTACGCCATCCTGTCGAGCGAGGCTCCAGCGAATGAACTTTTGCTGTTCGCAGGACGCCTCGCACCTCTATCAAGAGCCAATTTTGTGGCCCACATTGCCGCCACTCGATCGACGGAAAGCGCAGTACTTCGCGCGATAGTTGACGCCCATGTGTGCATCGAAGCGATGGGGATTTACGAGATCCTGAAGGAGCTGAGAAGAACCAGCGAAAACCCGGCGCCGTCGCTAGCTAGCGTCAATCAGGGCTTGCAAGACCTTCTCGATATGCATGCTCAGGCCGCGATGGCTAGAATCGAAGGAGGCAAGGACAGCATAGAACCATTGCTGGCGTGCACCCAGCAAATATCGGAGCTCGGCGATCGGCGCCACACTGAGGTTTTGCGCAGCCTTGTGGCCGCTTACCGCCGGTCAAGCAACCTGCAACAATCGATCGAACTTCATCAGATTGAAAGCGCATGCGAAGCGTTACAGGCTCAGCCAACTGAGGCTTCCCGGCTCGAAGTCCTGGCGGAGGCGCTCGTCGGCTGGGTGTCTCTATGCCGTCCACTTATCGCATTGGACATCCATCGTGGCGCTCGGGAGCGAGATCTTGAGATTCCGACCGACCTTGTGCGCGCGCTCATCGGCAATTTGACTGCCAGTCAACAATACGACGTTGCACTGAAGGTTCTGGATCTCGGCCGCAACCTCTTGAGCTCGATGCCCACCGCAGTTGATCAGCTCGAGGGGGATAAGCGTCTCATTGAGCGTCTGTTGTTGGATGCCCAGATGAAGCCGCTGGAGGATTTCATCGACGGATTTCAAAGCGATTTTCGCTTGCTCAATCAAGCGCTGAAGAAAAATGGCTTTGGGCAAAACGCTACGGATGCTGCGAGCGGCCTCTGGCGCGTATTTGTGAAGACGGCGAAGGCGACTGATCCCGGAAGGTCGCCTGAGCCCTGGATGCTGATCCGCGATCTTGCGATACACCTCAATCAAAACGTCGAGGGCGCTAAGGCTGCCTCTGCCCTCATTCGTGGTCTCATTCATCACGGAGAAAAAGTTGCTGTAGTGCCTTCAGTTTTGCACACGCTTCGCGACGACTTGCGCCTCATCCAAACTGAGCGTCGTTCCGACGAACGCCGTCCAACGAAACCCAATCACGAAAAGGCAGTCTGGCTCGCCGGTACGACACTGGCTGCGTTTTTCGTGATCGCATTCTATCTCGGTTTTACCAGGACGCCTTTTTCGCTGAAAACCTTCGCCAGAGCGCCCGCTGAAATTGGCTCGATGGCCGATGCGGAAATTAAGCCTGCGGTCGGGAGCGGACAGCACTTTTCGTTGGAATACGTTCGGTATTGCCACTTTCAGGAAGAGCGGTTGCGAATACTGAAAGGAGCTGCCCGTAGTGCGGAAGATACCAGGGCATTCAACACTCTGGTCGTCGACTACAACTCCCGTTGCTCGGATTTTTTCTATCGGGACAGCGACGTTGCAACCGTGACGGCCGAAATTGCCGCGAACCGACAACGTCTCACGGATGAAGCCGGGCGGATCATGTCAACCTGGCCAGGCCATGCAACAGTCCCCGTTTTCGCGCAACCTGCCAAATAACGCAGAGGCTGCAATTTTATCCCCGTTTTAGTTTCGACATGCCCTGAACGATGTGCACTGCGAATCTGTTTTCCGCGTCACCCTGGGGGAATTCGTTGTCGAGACTATCGGGAAGATATGGATTCTCAACAATATCCGGAATACTGGCTTCGGGATGATTCGCCAGTTCGAGCTCGTTGACCATTGCTGCCGAAACATCGTTCGCTACGCCGGATCCTTCGGATGCATTGAGCAAATCCAGAAGATTCTTGATATCCAACGCACCCATGGCCTTTTCTGGTTCGGACGTCATGCGCTAGTCCTCTCGCACGCACTCGAAGCAATATCGACAAAGGGCCGAGCCGCATCTCGTGCCGGCGATTTTGAAGTTTCTATCGCGCCTCCCGCGGGCGCTTCTGGAGGGACCTGGCCAAGCACTTCTCGAGCGACGTCAGCCAAATCTCGTTGTTGTTGGGAGGCGTTCCGCAATCAAGAAGCTTTGCGACCTCCGAGCCGGCAAAGGGATTGTCCGATTGAGGGGGCGACATCGAAAGACCTCAAGCGCCGGTGTGAAAGCACATTAGCTACCAGGGGCTCAGAAAGGACCAGCGATATTGGCGTCCCGGCCAACCGTAAACCCGCGGGCCGTCATACGGGCCGTAAAATGCGCCGTCGCCATAGATCCAACGGGCAACGGGACGCCGACCCGGCAAACGGTAGCAAAATCCGCTTTCCTCACAGACGATCCTAGCATTTTCAAGCAGCGTGGGGCGCGCCATCGAGCCAGCTTGATTTAAGGGTGGCATAGAGAACGCGGTCGTTGAGGAAATTCCAATGGCCGCAACCGATAATACCCATCTCTTCACCTCGTCCTCCCTCGTCCTGGTCAACGTCAGGTGCAGTATATCGCGGCTAACAGCGGTGACAATTGAATAGGCACAACAACAGCCAAAAACAGCCGCTCACCGCCGAGGGATGCGGCCGGTTTCATTGAGCTTGATGGCGTGGACCGAGCGCGTGCAGCCAATAGTTTAGACCAAGCGAAAGGTCGGCTTGGTGGCTTTGCGGCGATAGGCCATGAACCCCACGCCCAAGAAGCCTAGGATCATTATGGCCCAAGTGCTCAGGGACCCTGGCCTCTGGCTGGCTCTGCCTACTCGTATGGGGCGCGGAGGCATTGCTATCGAATTGAGCGGCTTGGTCTAGGATTGGCCTTTGGCCTAAGCCGCCGCAAGGCGGCTCTCATTCGAATCCAATAATCGCAATCAGACCGCCATCGACGCGCTTTGATTTCCGACGATACGCCATAGAGCCGATGCCAGCGAAGCCGAGGATCATCATTGCCCATGTGGAGGGCTCGGGGACGGCGGAGACGTTCACAATACCTGAGCTGAACTCCAGCGAAAAGCCGGGGTTATCCAAAAGGAAGGCCGGGTCAATACTAAGGAACGGATCTATAGAAGCAGACTGCTCGTCTTGTCCGGCGGCTATTTGAGCTACAGCATAAACATCCATTTGCAGATTGTAGTTGGCGCCTGAGATGACTGTTATTGGGGTCGCAATTGAAAAATTCGCCTTGAACCCCAAGCCGCTACAATTGATAGCGGGTGTCCCCAAACAAGCAGAAGCAAGAAGGCTCGTTCCCGAAGGTGTGCCCAAATACAACTGCGCACTATTTGGGGTTGTCAATGATTGGGTCACGCTGCCACTGGCTTGAATGATTATCGGCACACTCACACCGGCCGGTCCGCTCACACCGAACCAATATTCCTCGTACGCTTGTGAGATAGCTTGTCCCGGACCGGACAACGAGGACGTAACGCTGATGTTTGGTGGCGAAACCGGTGAACCGGGACTCACGCTTGTTGGTCCACCAAGGCTCGTCGTCCCCGAACTGGTCGCCGTTCCGTTGGTAAACGAAAGAGCTGCAGGGGTAGCAACATTGATCAGAGCTTGCTCAACGCTGTTGCTGGTAAGAATGATGTTTGACGTTGAAGTCGGTAAGAGTAGGTCAGCTGACGCACTGGATATCGAGGCAAAAAGGAAAGCCAATCCGGAAATGCAGCAACGCAGCTGAGCCATTTTAAAGGTCCTCCAGTTAAAATTCAAACCTGACGAATCTGTAAATCAAGCCGCCATCAATGCTGGTTTTGACTTGCGACGATAAGCCATGAAGCCAATGCCCCAAAAGCCGAGGATCATCATCGCCCATGTAGAGGGTTCGGGGACGGCGGACACTGAAGTAGTGATCGACCAAGTCCCCGCGCACGCAGGAACGTTAGTTCCATTGGGCCCACAATCTTCGGAATTAGCGGCTCCCAATCCACTCAATCCAAGGTCCGTTACAGCGTCTCCGAACCCGCCGGCGGTACTGGATCCAAAGGCATACACGCCATTATGATCGGTCAGGTTATTGATGAAATAGATCTGCCATCCTGTAATATTTCCATTCGTAAACGAAAAATCCCCAAAAAGCGCTGTCTGATCAAAAACAAAATTACCCGAGCTCATGACTAGGCTCGACACGTCAAGGGGAGTTGTTAGATCGGGTCCTCCAGTTAAAGCCGACGTATCGATATTGAACGTCACCGTGCCGGTCATATTGGTTCCGAAATTTGCAAATCCGGCGCCCGCGTAATCGGTGTAAGGGTTGCCTGTGTAGTTATAAGTTGTCGCACCAGCTTGGGACTCAGCCGTAAGCAATGTGATGCAGACGGTGGCAACCGCGCAAAGCCATTTCATTTCCTGACGTCTCCGGCGGGTCAATCGCGCCCATAAATTTAGAATGTGTGCATCTCCAGCCTCAAATAGATAGCGAATAGGCGGTCTTTTCGTCGCTATTGCTGAGACTGTGCCTCTGAAGTCACGATTCCTTTTCCGATAACAGCTATGTCGGCCACCTATTGCTTCCCCGTATCCGCCGTCGGTCCCTCGGCGCTCGATCGATAAACGGATGGGTTGGATCAGTTGGCGGTTTCCGGTATTCGTACGACGTTTCCGTTAGCGGCTTTCGAACGAATTAAGCGACCGCCGCCCATCGAGACCGAGCTCGCCCGGATCGCTGTAGATGAAGCGATGAACGATGGCAGCCTTCAAATTATCATCGCCACAGGGAAAGGCTATGTGCGGTTTCGCGGGGTGAAGGCTGACGGAAGCTATGATTTTGAAAGCGTCGGCAATCCGTGGTCTCAGGAAAAACTGCCGCGGCAAACGCCGCGCTGTCGATGAAGTTAGATGTTACGCCATCCCGCATGGCTGGAAGCGCTGTCGGGAAACGCGCAAGGCTCATCCGCTCGATCCATTTAGGATGGATTTATTTACGAGACGAAGCCGCCCGGAGGCGGCTCTATGATTAGGCGATGCGAAATACGATCGGTTTCTTCGTCCGTCGATAAGCCATAAAGCCTACACCGGCAAATCCCAAGATCATCATTGCCCAAGTAGAGGGTTCGGGCACTGCGGACGCAACGCTGACGGTATCCAATCCGAGATTTGCCGGGTGATCGGCATTAAGCGAACCGCCATCATCGTATGTAAATGTCAACGTGTCGTTGCCTGTCGCAAGGACACTATATGTATACTCAGTCCACCCCCGCGCAGCGACGACGGCGTTATTTCCGGTACCGGACGTGAAATCCTGCAATAAGTTGCCATCGAAGGAAGCGGCGAATCGGCTCGGATTTTTACCGTCAGCAGTTAGCCAGAAGGACACGGTCAAGGTCTGACCAGAGGTATCGGCGAAGCCCTGGCTTAGCGTCGCGGTTGATTGGCCTGAGATATAACTTAGCTGAGCATAGTAGGTGCCGCTTTGAGCAGCGTATTCAGCTGCAGGTGCACCGGTTGCCAGCACGGCGTCTTGTGTTTGAACCGGATTTTGCGTCCACCCTGAAAAGCTTCCGGATTCAAACCCGCCATTGGTAAGAAGCTCGACTGCACCGGCCTGGGTTACTCCAGACCCGAGAGCAATTATTGCGGCGCAAGCACATAAAAAATTCTTCTTCATCCGAATCAGCCCCGTTGCCAGAATCGCAGCAATATCAGGGTTTCGTGGTCGGGAGGTCAATTGATGTAGATCGAACTGCACTCTTATACGCAAAAGAATTGCTTGCGTTGCAACAGGGCAACGTGGAGCGCTCAGCTGAGTAAATCAGTCGAGCACACCCGCAGCGCGCTGGGTCTCGCAAGAACACGTAGAAAGCGATGCCGAGCTCTTGTTCGGGAAACCTCATCGGCGGCGTTACTGCTGGCAGGCGTAGCGTACCCGAGCTTGCCATCCCGGTCGTGCATCCGGCGCAAACGAGTCGACCTCGGCGCAATCCTGCACGTTGAGTGGATTGGCAAAGGTCCGATTCAACCTGTCGGCAGCGCTCGGCGGAAAACCTTCTCTGTGGCTGCCACGACCGTCAACTCTTGGGTTGACCTGACCGCTGTACTGGCCGTTTGATTGGCCAGAATAGAAGCCATCCTGCGGGCGTCCCGACTGTTGTGCGACAACAGGCGTCGAGATGGCAAGGAGGCCAAGCGTCATCAGCGACTTCAAGATATTCATTCTTTCTCCCGGCCATTCGAGAGGAAACGGGATGGATCTTATCCCATATTGCAAGCGTGCAAAGTTACTGCCGAGAGTCAATTGTCCGGAACTCTGAAGTCTGGCTACCAACGTGCCCTTAGGGGCGCTTCGGACGCCGCTCACCTCATGCGAGAAATCCTGATTGCAGACTTGCCTTATTTGCTCGCGCGTTCTGGAAACACCATCACGCATACGACGTTGTCGCCAATCGCAACGATCGACTTTGAGAAATCGCAAACGCGAGCGACCGCGCCTGGGCTTTTTGCTGGGATAACAACGGTATCACCGCGCGCGCATTTGTGCATTTCTTCAGACGCCTTGGCATCGCCTTGCAGGAAGCCTGCAGATGCCGGCAGACAGTAGGATGAGCTCGGTAGAGCTGTAGGTCTCAGTTGCTGAGCGGGCGCAGGTACCTGAGCATTGGCCCCGCTCGCCATCATTAAGGCCATGAATGCAAATGCGAACCGCATCATACGTCCCTCCCCCAAAAGCAAATCTGACGGATCAAGCGCCGTGAAGCCAATTTCGCAACCGCAATGGGGAAACGCAACTACCCGTGCTCTGAACGAGCTTGATGGTGAGCCGCGGGTGAGCGACAACCGTTCTTAGAGAAATTTCGGACCCGCATAGAGAACGATGGTCACGTTTAAGGGAACTCGCCAAGCGCGAGCAATCAACTCGCAAAACTAGCCAGGTAATTCGCCCTTTTCACGCAATATGAAAATCGTTCTGGTGCGCCAGCAATTGCGCGGCCGTGACATGTTGGAGGGTGATGGTGTCGTGTGCAGCATCAGTGATGACCGCGTTACCGGACGCGT
>VAZV01000195.1 GCA_005884765.1 Alphaproteobacteria bacterium | reverse complement strand
CATGATGTCGCCGCCGGTGATATCCTCAAGACCCGCTATCATCCGCAGCGTCGTTGATTTACCGCAGCCGGACGGCCCGACCAGCACCACGAACTCATGGTCTGCGATATCGAGATCGATGCCGCGCACCGCCTCGACATCCTCGTAACGCTTGACAACCTTACGCAACAGCACGTCAGCCATGAGAACTCAGCCCTTCGTCGCACCGGCGGTCAGGCCGGCAATGTAATAATCCATCAGGAACGCGTAGATGATCAGCGGTGGCGCGGCGCCGAGCAGCGCGCCGGTCATGATCTGCCCCCAGTTGAACACGTCGCCCTTGACCAGCGTGGTGATGATGCCGACCGGCAGCACCTGCTGATCGGTCGACGTCGTAAACACCAGGGGATAGAGATACTGCGCCCATGATACCGTGAAGGCGAAGATCGTGGCGGCGATCAGGCCGGGCATCGCCACCGGAATGAAGATGCGCGTGAGCGTCTGGAACCAGGACGCGCCGTCGATGATCGCGGCCTCGTCGAGCTCCTTGGGGATCGAAGCAAAATAGCCGATCATGATCCAGGTGCAGAACGGCACCGTGAGTGTCGGATAGATAAACAACAAGACGTACCACCTGTTGATCAGTTGGATTCCGGTCCAGTCGCCGATTGTGGCAAACATCTTGAATAATGGAATGAACAGCAGCGAGTCCGGGATCAGGTAGGTCAGGAACACGCCGGTCGCGAGCGTTGCCGAACCCCAGAATTTCATTCGCGCCAGCGCAAACGCGGCCGGGACGCTGATCAGCATCGTGATGACCACGACAAAGACCGAAACCATCGCCGAGTTCAGGAAGAAGCGCAGGTACTGGTTCGACGTCAACAACTCGATATAGTTGGATAGCGTCGGATGAAACACCCACCACGGGTTGGTCGCCGCTGAGATCTCCGCGCTGCTCTTGAGCGAGGTGATCAGCATGTAGAACGGCGGCGTCAGCGAGAAAATCGCAAACACCACCAGGAAGAAATACGACCACCGCAGCGCCCAGGCGCGATCGCGGCTCATGCTGCCATACTTGACCTTGCGCCGAGGTCCGGCTTTATCGACGGCAAGCGTGCTCATCAGGCTTCATTCCCGCGTTTTGAGATGTCGCGCAGAATGAAGACCGCCGCGATCGCCAGGATCGGCACCATGAACAGCGAGACGCTGGCGCCAAGCGGAATGTCGCTACCCTCGATGCCGACGCGGAACGCCCAGGTGGCGAAGATGTGGGTGTGATCGAGCGGGCCGCCGGCAGTCAGGATCCGCACGATGTCGAAATTCGCAAACGTGACGATCAGCGAAAACAGCGTCGTGATTGCTATGATGTTGCGCATCATCGGCAGCGTCACATACCAGATGCGCTGCCACCAATTGGCGCCGTCGATGGCGGCAGCCTCGTAAAGTTGCTCCGGCACCGACTTCAGCGACGCCAGATACATGATCATAAAGAACGGCGCGCCGTACCAGACGTTGACGAGGATGACGGAGAAACGCGCCCAGTCGGGGTCACCGGTCCACGCGATCGGTCCGATCCCGAAAAACGACAGTGTGTAGTTGAAAGCGCTATACGAGGGATCGAACAGCCACAGCCATGCCAGCGTGCTCATTGCCGGCGGGATCACCCAGGGCACCAGCAGCATGCCGCGCCATTTGCGCTGGCCCTTGGCCGGAACGTTGTGAACGATGTGGGCGACGATGAAGCCAATCAGGGCTTTAAAGACGACGGCGGAAATTGCAAAGATGCAGGATTGCCTCACCACCAGCCAGAACGTTTCGCGCTTGAAGAGGAACTCGAAGTTGCCGAGCCCGATAAACTTCATCATCGACTTGTTCAGCGTCGCCAGATGCAGCGAATAGAACGCGGGATAGATCACGAGGGCTGCGATCAGGAGGATCAGCGGCAGCGTCATCAGAAACGCCGCGGTCGATTTGCGCTTGAGCGCAGTCCTTAAGCTGGAGCGTTTGCGCGCGCTTCCGGCACCGGCAACGCTGCCTCGCTGAAATACGACGTCAGCCATGATGCGCGTCCTTCTTGATATCCGCTCGGGATATTCGCCGCGGAGCCGGCAACCGCCGGCTTCCCATCAGATGAGTGTGTCAGCGGTTGCAGCCGACAGCCGGTGGTCAACCGGCTGCGGCGGCAAGGCGCTAACCCCTAGCTGCGCATGAAGCCTTCGCACTCGCCTTCCGCCCAGGCGAGTGTGCTTTCCATTTTCTCACCCTGGTAATAGCGCAGGCACATCTTGGTCAGTGTTGCCTGTGCGTAGATTTGCTGCGCGACCTTGGGCGGAGCCGGTGACGCCGCGATCGATAGCGTCTGATGGTTGTAAGGATTGGGGTAATGGTAGAGCGTCTCAGCCTCCGCTTGGGCTCACGTTGAATGCGCGCCCGCGTGCGAGCCCTTGCGGCGATGTCGTTGCCTAATCAGAGCAGAATTGAAGGCTTCTGTCGAGAAATCAGGTGGGTAGGATTCTAGAACTAACGTTGCGTACGAAGCGGCCCTTGGGTCCCGACGGGAAGCCATGGGTCCAGCATTGCTCGGCCACCTGTGGCGCATCGCGTTTGGCAACCGCCCAGGCGCTCGGCGGATTCATGATCATCGCGCCGCGGCCCGAGACCAACCATTTGTTGTTGGAGGCGTCATCCCAGGCCGCAACGTCCGGGGGCAGGAAGGCGATCAGCTTCTTGTAGAAGTCGAGCGCCTTGCGCACCTCGTCCGTCTTGACCGTGAGATTGCCCTTGGCATCGACGAGTTGAGCGCCGAACGACTGGAAGATTGCGCCGCAGGTGTCGGTGCTGTCGCTGGTCTCGCCGAGACCGATGCCAAAGGGAACGCCGCCCTTCTGGCAGGCTTCCGCGGCTTTCAGGAACGTATCCAGCGTCCAGTTGTCGGCTTTGGGCGGCGCGCCTGCGGGATACATTTCCTGAACGTCGATGCCGGCGTGCTTCTTCATCAGATCGATGCGTGAGCAGGGACCCTTGATTTGACTGCCGATACAGGCGGGAACCCCGAGCCACTTGCCGTCGAGTTGGCCGAGATAATTGACGGTGCCGTTGACCTGGCCGTTCTCGGCGACGATCGGCCCCATGACATCGTTGACAGGCTCGAGCAGTTCCGAATTGGCATGCGGCCACCATGTCGGCATGGACAAAATATCGTGGCCGGATTTTGCTTGCGCCTCCGCCGCGATGGTGAGGAGGTTCTTGTTGCCCTGGCTCGTGATGTAGTCGATCTCAACCTCGACCTTCTCCTTTGCGGCCCACTCGTTGACGAGATCGGTCGAAGCTTTGTTAGCTCCGGGAACCCAGTGGTCCCAAAAGCCCATGGTAAGCTTGCCGGCCGCGTGGGCGGATCGAACATAGGGCGCGGTGATCAGCGCCGCAGATGACACGGCCGTGGCGGCTACGAATTGTCGGCGAGTGAGCTTTCTCCGTGACATGGCGTTCCCTCTCTCATGAGCTAATGTTGCTTGTTTTTATTTGTCTCAGCCTCCGCTTGGGCTCACGTTGAATGCGCGCCCGCGTGCGAGCCCTTGCGGCGATGTCGTTGCCTAATCAGAGCAGAATTGAAGGCTTCTGTCGAGAAATCAGGTGGGTAGGATTCTAGAACTAACGTTGCGTACGAAGCGGCCGCGGCAAAATCATTGCAGGCAAAGCGACACCGGGGTGCGCCCTGATATTGCGCCGCACACAACGATCTCCGTTGCGGCCTTCGGGGCGTGCGCAATTGCGCCGCAGTCCGCTCGCAATTTTGGTAACCGGTTCGCGTCACAAGCTTTTCTTGGTCGTGGACAAACCCCTGCGCGGTAGACGTGGCTCATGTGAAAACGATAATGTCAGGACTTGAAAGTTAAGATTTGGCAGAACACTGCCGTCCGCCGAAAAATTCCTATTCCGAACAACCCAGACCGACCATGGAGACCAAATCATGAGCAGCCCGACACCGACAGCGCGTGCCCGGACGAGATTGCGCTTGGCGCTTCCTGCCGTGCTCGTGGTGCTTCTCGGCGCACCGGCGTTGGTGGATGCCCAAGTGGTCCAAGGCGTTCAAAATGGGGCCCGCGAAGGCAACAAGGCCGCTGGGCCGGTCGGCGGCGTATTGGGCGGCGCCATCGGCGGCGTCGTCGGCGTAGTCACCGGAGTGACCGGGGTCTTCACCGGCAAAAGCGGCCAGCAGCCGCCTCCAGCCAACGAGGCCAAGGCTCCGGCCAACGACGCCAAAGAATCCAAAAAAGATAGCGCGAAGACGGCCAAAACGTCCAAGGGAACGAAGCTCGCCAAGCAGACGCCAACGCAAACACCGGCGGTGCTCACCCAGGATGGCGCGCCGGCACTGACCGCCGAGCAGATTGTCGCGAGCAGCGATGCCAACATCGATCGCATCAAGGCCGAATTGAATCTTACGCCCGCCCAGGAAAAGAACTGGTCCGCGTTCTCAAGTGCGATGCACTACCTCGGCCACAACGGCGCCGACCGTCTCAACTTGCGAGTTGCGCGCGCCAAGCGCGATCCGCCGGACGACATCATTGAGCAAATGCGCAACGAGGCTCAATTCCTCAACGACCGCGCCGTCGATCAGCGCGGCGTCGCCGACGCGGCCGAGCCGCTTTACGCAAGCCTGGACGACAAGCAGAAACAGATCTTTATCGAGGAGATGGTGCGCTTGAGCCACGAGCGCGGGCTCGACTAGCTCGTAATGTGTCGAAGCGCCGACGGCGAATAGCCGGGCGCCCGCGCCCTGGGGGTAGGTTGAAAGGCTCGGACCCGGCTATCCTGCCGCAGCGGCGCGGCTCTTCAGTTCGTCCACCCAAAGTTGAAGAAAGGCTGGCCGATTCACGCCCGAGTGATGGCTGATAAGCGACCTTCTCGGGAACTCGCGCAAATCGAGTGCTGATCGAAAGCTGCAAAATCGGCCAGCGAGTGCCGGCCGGTTTGCCGCCAACAGCTGAGATCGCGCGCCCGATTTAAGTCTTGGCCCTCAAGTCGCGACGCTCAAGCCTTAGCGCTTAAGCCTTAGCGCTTAAGCCTTAGCGCTTAAGCCTTGGCACTTAAGCGTTGGTGCCTTTAGCCTTTGGCGAAATTCAATTCCACGCCGACGCCATCGGGATCGTAGAGGAAGAATTGCGTGTCGCCGGTGCGCGGCACGATGCTCTCGCGGAATTTGACGTTCCTGGACTGCAGACGCCGACGCACGCCGTCAACGTCGGTGGCGGCAAAGGCGATGTGGTCGAGGCGGCCGGTGTCTTCGTATTTCTTCTCGGTGCCACGCACCACTATCCCGTCGCGCGGCTTGCGCGTGCCCATCAGATGCACGGTCGCGGTGCCGCCGGAATAAAGCCAATAGCCGGGAAAATCGAGCGGCGGACGGTCGCCATTCTCGAGGCCGAGCACGTCGCAGTAGAACTCCTTGGTCTTTTCCAGATCGGAAGGTTCGATCGTGTAGTGCTGTAGTCCGCCAAGCGGCATTGTTCTTCTCCTTGAATAGACCCAGGTTTGATTAGACCCAGGTGAGATCGGCCTCGGCACCCATCATCCAGGCGCCGACAGTTTCGAAATGGCTGGACCGGCCCTGCAATTGTTGGGTCACGGTATGAATGTCGCGGAAGCGACGCTCGAGGGGATGGTTCTCGAAAATCGCGGTGGCGCCGGCCGCGTTATAGGCGAAGTCGACTGCCTCACGCGCCTTGTGGATGGCGTTCGTCGCAGCCATGCGGACGGTGATGCGTTGCTCGACCGTGATCGAGGCTCCACCGCAGAGATGCTTCCAGATCTCGGCCATCGACTGCAACACGAAGCCGCGCGCGGCGCGCAGATTGACCTCGGACTGGGCAAGGCCGGACTGCACCACGGCATTGTCGCGCAGCGGGCGCTTGTCGCCGCGCGGCACCTTGTTGCGCGCCACGTCGACAAAGCAGTCGAGCGCGCCGCGCGCGATGCCGCAGGCGACTCCGGCGAAGCCGACCTGGTAGCAGGTGCCGGAGCCCATGCGATAGAGCGGGCCGCTCTCGCGGCATTCTCGATCGAACTCGCGCGTAATCGAATGGTCGGCTCGCACGAAGAAATCGTTCAGCGCGAATTGGTCGCTGGCGGTGCCGCGCAGACCAACCGTGTTCCAGATGTCGGTCCATTCGACGTCCTCGGTGCGCACCAGCATGGTGCGTTCCTCCTGAACGCCGTTGGCCTCTAACCGCGGCGAGCCATCGGCGTTGAAGATCGGACAATGCGCACCAAGCCAGGTAGCGTGACGGCCGCCCGAGGCAAACGCCCATACCCCCGTTACCCTATAACCTCCATCGCATTCGATCGCCTTGACCCTGGGGCCGGGACCCCAGGCAAGCACCGCGCGCGGATCGCTGCCGAAGATCGCGTGCGCTACCGGCAGGTCGAGATAGGCGGCCGACATCGCGCAACCGCCGGCCTGGCTGAGACACCAGGCGGTCGAAGCGTCGGCGCGCGCGATGGTCTCGATCACATGGAAGAAGGTGACGGGATCGGTCTCGATCCCGTTCGAAGAGCGCGGCAGCAGGAGGCGGAACAGTTTCGCCTCATGCAACTGGTCGAGCAAGGCCGCCGGCAGCCGCCGGCTGCTCTCTATCTCGTCGGAGGCCGCCGCAACCGCGGAGGCGATCTCGGCGGCGCGCGCGATCACGCTCCGGTCGCCGGCAAGATCAGCGGAATTCGCTACCAGCGTCGCCACGGGTCAGGCCTGCCGAACCCTGGCCGTCGCCAAATCCGCGGTAATGGCCAATTCCCTGTCGATCTCCTCGATGGACTTGCCTCTGGTTTCCAGCCCGAAGACATAATAGACGAAACCTGCCATCAGGAACCAGCAGCCGAGATAGACGAACGCCAACGGGATCTCCGGCAACGGTACGTCGGGCTTGAGGTAGTTGTTGGACCCGACGATCAGCGCAAGGCCGACCGGGCCGATGATCTTGCCGATGCCGCCGAAGCCATAGGCCGAGCCCATGCCGGAGGTGCGAAGGTGCGAAGGCCAGACTTCGGCGGCATAAGGCCCCACGATGGCAAAGCCGCCATCGGCGAAGAAGAACGCGACCGCCAAGATCAGCCAGAACGCCGAGACGCCCATCCACATGACGTCGTAATTGTAGCCGGCCACGATGGTCAGGACGCCGGCGCCGAAGCCAAGCAGCCCGCCCGCTTTGCGCCGGCCGATCAATTCGGAGAAGAACGCGAAGGACAGGCGGCCGACGAAGCCGAACGCGCTGAGCAGGATCATCATCTTGGCCGCTTCCTGGGGCGTCACCTTCAACAGCAGAACGAACAGTGACGGCGCCCACAAGGTGATGCCGTAGACCCCGGTCTGTGCACCGGCATTGCCGAGCCACGAGACGATCAAGCTGCGCGGATACTTGAAGAGGTCGAGCCAATTGCTCCTGATAATGGGACCGGCATCGGCCGCCGTCGGCATCGGCAATGACGACGGTTCCATTTGCAAGGCCCAAGCCAACGACTTGCGGGCTTCCTCGTAGCGGCCCTGGCGACACAGCCAGCGTGGCGATTCCGGAACCCACATACGCACCAGTAGAACCAGCAGCGCGGGCAGCACGCCGACCGCAAATAACAAACGCCATTCGCCGGAGCCTACCAAGGCACCCATGACGGCCCCGAGCCCCACACCCAGTGGAATGACACAGGTCACGAGACCGCCGACCCAGCCGCGCTTGGAAGAGGGCATGAACTCCTGCACCAGCGGCAAGTCCACGCAATAGAGGCCGCCGACGCCGGTGCCGACAAAGAAGCGCATGATCGCCAGATAGACCCAGCCGTTGTCCGGGGTGAAATAGAGCAGGCCGGTCGCGATCGAGAAGTTGAGCACGGTGCCGATGAAGACGACGCGGCGGCCGATCCGGTCCGCAAGCCAGCCCCATGCGTAGGCACCGATGATGGCGCCGATGCCCGAACTCATGAGCACGATGGCGGACTGACCGAAGGTGAGCTTCCACGGCCCGATCAGGAAGGCGAGCACGAAGCCGATCAGGAAGTAATCGAAGAATTCGAGCGCATCGCCGATAATGGCGGCAGTGAGGATCCTGATCTGGTTGCCAGTCAAGGAAGTCCGGCGATCGAGCATCTCGAACATGGCGTTTCCCCTTGGCGCATGTTCGTTTTTTGGGCGAGCGTCGCGCCATCGCACCGCCTGAGCGGGAAAGCTACCCCGCCGGTGCAACGAACGGCAAGCCCAGGTGACGCGGGGCTGGTGCGCCTCAATCGAGGTTCGCGCGGGTGGAAATTGCCCGGGAACGCGAAGGGGTGCGATTTATTTAAGGGTTTGCAGCTAGTCTCGCCCCGCTATCATCAAGGCAGAATGCCATGGAAGAAAGACGCAAGCATCAGCGGACCGAGGTCAACCAGCCCGGTTACGTGTCGTCAGGCGGCTCGGTGATGAGCTGCATGGTGCGCAACGTTTCTCCCGAGGGCGCAGCCATCGACGTCGAAAACCCTGCCTTCGTTCCCCAGCATTTTCGTCTGGTGATGGCCAACGACGGCTCGGTCTATTCGTGCAGGATCGCATGGATCCAGAAGAACCGGATCGGCCTCACCTTCGTCGACGTGACGTGAACTTGTGGGATGGGCAGGTCTCAGCGCTTGAGCAGCGGCTTGATCTTTGCTTCCAGCTCCTCAAACGACAGCGACCCTCTCAACCTCGCGCCATTGACGAAGAAGTAGGGCGTCGCATCGACCTTCAATCGTTCGAACGCGAATTTTTGATCGGCTGAGAGCTTGTCGAGCAGCGCCTGGTCTTTCACGCAAGCGGCGACCGCCGCTTCGCTCATTCCAAAATGCTTGCCGATGTCGTTCATGGTTTCCAGCGTATTCTCCAAGAGGTCTTCCTGGCGTTTGAACAGCATGTCGACGGCCTCGAAATATTTCGCCGCATCGCCATCGGCGGCGCAGCGCGCCAGCATTGATCCCGACGCGGCCTTGATGTCGAGCGGGAATTCCCGAGACACGAACCGCACCTTGCCGGTGTCGATATAGGCTGACCGCAGCATCGGGAACACGTTTTGCTCGAATGCGGCGCAGTGCGGGCAGGTGAGGGAGGAGAATTCGACGATTGTCACTGGCGCGTTGGCGGGCCCGATCGCCATGTCGGGCAGGGATACCGGCTGCGCTGCCAACGCCGCGTCCGCGCTTTGTGCCATTGCGCGATCGATTGATGCAGCGCACGACAAAGCAGAGAGCAGACCGAGAGCCACCACGGCCACAAAGATCCGGCGGATGACGGTCAACGGCGCGCTCCAATTCGGGCTTCGATACGCGGTGAATATAAGCCGTAGCTGGCTTGAAACCCATAGCCTCACAATGTCGCGGGTGACGCCAAAGAAAAAGCCGGCTGCTTTTTAAAGGCCAGCCGGCTTTGGAAGAAACCAGACCTGGGGTTTCTCAGACCCAGGCGGCGCCGAGGTCGATGCCGGCGACCATCAAGCACAATGACACAACCAGGCCGACGCAAGAGAACAGCGCGATGGTCTTGAAAGACTGATCATCAGCCGCAATCTCGGAAACCGAAACGACCGAAATTACACTCATAATAATACCCCCGTTGTTAGCGCTGAAGTCCGTTCAGGCCCCCGGAGGTGTACGCCTGATATATTTATGGGCGATTGCCAGTCATCGTTAATTAAAGGGCAATATGCGTGTCATTTCGGGAAGAGCTTCGGGGCGGCTGAACGGGGCCGAAATCAGCGCCGCGAGACGCCCAAGGCTCGCGTACCCAAGCCTGGCACACTCAAGCCTGGCGCACTCAAGGCTGGCGTACCCGAAACTGAGGTGGCGAAGACTGGTGTACTAAGACTGGCGTACCCAGGACTTTGGCGATTGTGGTTGCCGTCATCGATGCGCGGTCGGAAGCGCGCAGGGCCGCCAGGCGATCTTTGGCCCGTTCCTCGATCAGAAGAGCGATCAATGCCAGCCGCTTGTTTTCGTCGACCGCGTCGGCGAGCAATTGCCGATAGCGATCATAGTCGAATCCCGCGTCCTGTTCACGCATGTCACGCCCCCAGCGAACACACACTGCACCCCATGCAAAGTGTTTCCTAGCTGCCCGACGCGTGCAATAGCGCTGCGCTGTTACGGCGCGCTCAGGCCACAATAAGCTGTGGGTTTCGTGATCGACCCAGCGGGGATGGCGGCGCGCTCCGCACGCTGATTGTGAACCGGATCACACTCGTTGATAGGCCTCCCCGGCTATACCGAAGCCCGTACAAATACGGGTAGCGCCAGATGAAGCACAGGATCGACTTCGTAACCATGGCGACCGCGCTCTTCGTCGCGGGCTATGTGGCCGTCATGCTCGACTACGTCGCCGATGTCGACTTTGGGCTTTCACGCGCGCAAATCCGCAACACGGCGGTCATTGCCGCCATCGTCCTGGCGATGCTGATGGCGATCGATTTCCTCGGCAAACGGTTGGGCAAGGCCGACCGGCCGCCATAGCAGCGTCTCCGGTAGTCTTGAACCGGCAATTGGCGCACCGCGGCTCACCTTGCCCGCGGCGATCTCCAACCGTTGCTTTGTCCTGCCGAAATCTGATTCGTTATATCGTTGTCGCTATCATCCGACAGCCGCCAGGCAACCGAGCCAAAATATGCGGTGAGCGCCAAGCTCGTCACGATCAGAAAAGCTAAAGAAAGCCGACTCATTTCCATAACCCCACAACCACTCAATTCCCCGTAGCAGCATCATCTTTCGCTGAGTCGGATAATGCAGACACACTGACCGAAGTGTGTGTTTCCCACAGCAGCGTTCGATTACGCACTGCTCATGGCGGCATGGACGAAGCCGGCACCCGGGATCCGAATGCATGGGGAGCAACGACGGCCCTGTTCGTCGCGTGGAGGTCACAGACCGATCGCGCCGCGGGGCCGGCCGCGGCGATGGAGCAGCTTATCTCGAACATCGAAGATCGTGGCCTCTCGCCGGAGCGCAGGAACTATGGCTGTGGCTTCGTTGGGCTGAAACGCGAAGCCGACCTCTGCAATGGCCGCTTGATTTCAGTCGTTTGCGGGGAGACGCATATAGTATTCTCTTTCGCGCACGTACAGTGTTTTCTACGGACATGACCCATCCCACGGATTTCTACGGATGTGATACATCCAACGATGACTTTGCGTGCGGCTGCAGTCATTTTTGTTCTGGCAGATTAAGCGGAGGCCCGACTATGCAGCTCGACATCCGTACAATTTTGTGAAGATCGCGCACGCCGGGAGAGCGATATGCAGCGCATTGTAGTTCTCGGGGCTGGCTTCGCCGGTCTTTGGTCCGCGATCGGGGCCGCACGGGCGCTCGACGAACGCGGGATCGGCGCCGACCAGATGGAGGTAGTGGTTGTGAATGCCACGCCGTGGCATTCCGTCCGGGTGCGCAACTACGAGGCCGATTTGAGTGGCGTTCGCGTGCCGCTGGCCGATGTGCTCGGCCCGATCGGCGTGCGATTGGTGGTGGCTGACATCGTCGACCTCTCCGTCTCCGATCGGACCATTACCTGCATCGCGGCGGGCGGGCCAACCCAGCTTGCCTACGATCGCATGGTCTTCTGCCTCGGCAGCCGATTGGTCCGGCCGCCGATCCCGGGATTGCGGGAGCATGCATTCGACGTCGACACCTATGAGGCGGCAATGCGTCTTCGCGCGCATCTCGCCGGACTCGCCCGCGAACCGCGCTCGTCAGGGCAGGCGACAGTGCTTGTCATCGGCGCCGGACTGACCGGGATCGAAGTCGCGGCGGAAATGCCGGGCCGGCTAGCCGCCGTGATGGCAGATCACCCGCAAGCGCGGCCTCGCGTCATTCTGGCCGACCGCGCCCAGAGAATTGGGTCCGATATGGGCGAGGGCGCGTGCTCGGTCATCGCGGAGGCACTGACGGCATTGCATGTCGAGACCCGTGCCGCGGTCGAGGTTGCCGCAATCGATGCCGGCGGCGCGACTTTGACTGGCGGTGAGCGCATCGACGCCAGCACGGTCGTTTGGTGCGCCGGCATGGCAGCCAGTCCGCTGACTGCAAATTTTCCGGTGGCCCGCGATCGATCCGGGCGCCTGGCGGTCAAGCCTAGCCTGAAGATCGAGGGGTTGAGCGCGGAATTTGCCGCAGGAGACGCAGCGTGGTTTGCGATCGATGGCGCGCATTCTTGCGTCATGTCCTGCCAGCACGGTCGGCCGATGGGTCGGTTTGCCGGCCACAACGTGGTCTGCGACTTGCTCGGCGAGCCAATGCTGGCGCTGAATATCGACTGGTACACCACCATTCTGGACCTTGGCCCCTGGGGCGCCGTCTACACCGAGGGATGGGACCGCCGTGTTGTCGCGCGGGGTGCCGTCGCCAAGCGCACCAAAGAGACGATCAACCGCCAACGCATCTACCCGCCGACCTCACGCGACCGCCAGGAAATCCTCGCCGCCGCGGCGCCGATCGTGCAGAAACCCCCGAGCTATGCCCAACCGGCGGCTGCGCCGTAAGCGTCAGCAGGTCGACGACGGCATTTGGCTCGCCTGCTTCATGCGCGCAAGGACCGGCAACCGGTCCAGCACGGGTACGTTCCCGCAGAGCTGTTCGCCGCCCTCGTTCAGTTTCGGGAGGGCCGGCTAACTGGATCCCTGTATCTCTGTGCACGAGCAGGCTGCCATCCAGTCATCCAAAACATCCTCCGTGACCCCATCGTCAAACCGGCGCGACCGATCAAATGTCGGATTTCGCTGGAATAGCTGGCGTCCCTTTGGAAAGCGTCTCCTCTTTGTCATCGCTTATTTGCTCCGGCGTTCTCTTTCCCAGCGCCAATGAACGTATCGCGGCTAGCGCGAGTTCCTACTGACGCCGCCACCGCTACGATGGGAGCCATGGCGGCCGGCTGAAGGAACCGCGTGACCCCCAAGGATGTTTGGAGAGTAGGAAAGGAGCGGGTTTGGAGTACACCATTCGTTTTTTAATAGGTGGGGTTGTTGTTTCAGCCTTCGCTTTGCTTGGTGACCTGCTGCGTCCGAAAAGCTTCGCCGGTCTGTTTGGCGCAGCGCCGTCGGTTGCCTTGGCAACGCTCAGCCTCACCCTCTTGAAAGAAGGGGGCCAATACGCCGCGCTGGAAGGCCGGTCGATGATTATCGGTTCGGCGGCACTTGCCGCCTACAGCTTCCTGGTCTGTCAATTATTGATCCGGTTTCGGGCGACGGCGCTCACGGCGACCTCGGTGGCGGTAATTGCGTGGTTCGCCGTCGCCTTTGGTCTTCGCTACCTGTTGTTGGATAGCTAGATGGTTGTTCGCTTCAACTGGTCGGCATTCAAGCAAAGCAGGTGGTACGAGCATGCCGTCCGCCTCGGACTTGGCGGGCTGACCACCGCTCTCACCGGTGCCGTTGCCCAACGCTATGATCCGGCGACCGCAGGCTTGTTCCTGGCATTCCCGGCAATTTTCTGCGCAAGCGCCACCTTGATTGAAAAGCATGAGCGTATGCGCAAGGAAGCAAAGTGCCTGCAAGGCGCGCGCAGAGGCCAGCAAGCGGCTGCGCTGGATGCCGCTGGGGCCGGATGGGGCAGCATCGCGCTTGGCGTCTTCGGCGCGTGCGTGTGGTGGCTTGCGCCGGCGTTCGCCGCCGGGTCGCTTTGCGCAGCCGCGATCAGCTGGCTAGTGGTCGCCGTATTGGTGTGGGTATTGAGGCGCCGCCTGCGCAGAGTTGGGTCAAGCTAGCCCGTCATCGTTATGGGCTGGGCCATGTCGCGCGAACTTCTCTATTAGTGTTTCCAGACCTCCGGAAGCTCGGCAGCCTTGATCAACTCAATCTGGTCGTGAAATCGCATGCGATACATGGTCATCAAGGCGTCATGGCCTTCGTCGGAAGAGCTGCACAGGGCGTCATCCACCAGGATCACGCGTAGACCAATATCGACGGCATCAAGCACGGTCGACAGAACGCACACGTCCGTCTCCGCGCCGGTAACGACGACAGTCCCGACACCTTTTTCCTGTAAGAGTGTAGCGAGTGGCGAGCGGAAGAAGGCCGAGTAGGCGGGCTTGTCGATGATGATCGCCGGGGGAGCGAAACGGGCGAGTTCGGGTACCAGATCAAGTTGCATTCCGCCGATCGATTGTCGGGTCGCCATCTTCCAACGCTCAAAGTACAATTTCCAACGACCCCACGTCTGCCCGGTCGAATACGGCGTCATAAAGCGCGTGAAAATCGTCCGTTCGGGATGCTGCGCCGTTATGCCGACGATGGCGGGAAGGACCCGCTTCATCCGTGGCGTTTCCCAAACTCCGCCGCTCGCGAAAATTCGCTGCATGTCCACGCAAAGGTGAACCGCGTTCTCGATCAACTCCATGCAAAAACCGGTCTCGCCGCCCTGAGATTTCAGGATTTCTTTTTGGGGACCATTTTGCCCTTCTTGCGAGCCTTCGACAGGCCGATTGCGATCGTCTATGGAACCAAACTTCGCCTTCGCGCGAGCCAGCTTGGATGCTGCATCCACTCCGGAAGCGGACCACCGTCGCGGCGCCTGCCGCCGATGACGGCAGCGGCCCAGGCGGTCACGGCACCGAGCAGCGTGGCAGCCGCCAACGAGAAAGCCACGATAACCGTAATGTGACGCGATCGATTGATAGTCGTTTTCGAATCCGCGATCACGGCATCGACCCGTCGTTCCGCCTCACCCGGAGAGAGCCCTGTGGTGGCGGCTACCTGTTGGACGAGATAAGTCCTGTCATCGCCGCTTACACCGCTATGGCTGGCAGAGGTCATGAGGATTCGTCCAGCCTCGGCCCGTTCCGAACCGAGATCCGCATTTTGCGGCCGTCGGGCCGCGCGAAACAGCCGGTCGAGTTCGTAACTCAGCAACGGTTCGGCGGCGCTGGCGTTTGTCGCGGTGGCGGAAGATGAGCCCCGATTGATGCTCGAAGCGCCAATCATCGCTACCAACATCGCGCCCAGCAGAACGGCCAACGCCCATGCCGCCACGCCACGAATACCATCGCGGCTTTCCACTTCTTCAGGTCGGCTCGCGGCCAACGGGCCTCTCACCCGGCCCGCGATGTAACCGCCAAATCCGAAGCTTACGATGGACTGAAGGATCACGTAGAGGCCGGAAAGCAGCGCCAGCGCAGCCGAAGCATCACGCCATGTGGGCGAAGTCGAACTGACGCCGAGGCCTATAGCGGCACCGAACGTCAAAAGGATAAAGGAGAGTGCTGCGGCAGCGAGCGCTCCAGCAATCACCGGTGTCCACTGCAGGTACTGGTCTTCCTCGTCGGGAAGCGCGACGGCTTCGGTGGTCATCTTGAAAATCCCTCACCGCAGACCAAAAAATGAAAGGATAGCCATGATCACGACGATCAGGCCCACCAGATAGATCAAGTCATTCATGCGACCCTCCTCGGGGTTTCCTCTGCGACCGATAATCGCATCGAATTGGGAAGGTTCCTATTTGGCCGGAAATCGCCGGCAGCTGCGCAGTGCGGCAATGCAAATTCAAAAGCTCTGAATCGTTTGTGGAACGCGGTTGAGGACGACTGCAAAGCACTGACCGCGTTTGCTATCGCGGTGAGCGCCGGTTGTAGGAAGGGCTTTGGTATTCAAATTCGGAACCGACGGCGGAATGAACGGTTGTTTCCTCATGCCGCGTAGTGCGGCAAGGAGGAACCAAATGAAGAAGCTGCTGCTAATTGCTGCGGCGGCGTCGCTCAGCGCGACGGCGGCGATGGCTCAATCGACGGTGACGACGACGACCACCACTGGTACGGGAAGTGCCGCGGTCCAAATCGAGCCGGAGTACCGAACCAAGATCAGGACCTATGTCACCGAGCACAAGGTGCGCCCTATCACGACGCAAGAGAAGATCATCGTTGGCGGACGCGTGCCCAGTGATGTCGAACTGGAGGCCGTGCCCTCTGATTGGGGACCGTCGCTGACCAAGTATCGTTATTTCTATTCGGGCGATCGGGTGATGTTGGTCGATCCAGGCACCCGGACAGTGGTGCAGGAAGTCGAGTAACATCTCTGCAGCTTTGAAGGATGAATGGCCGCCATCGCAGGCGGCCCTTCATTCAAAAAGCGTGAGTTGATCGACCAAGCCCAGTGCTTCTTTTGATGAGTTTTCGAACGATCCGCATGTAGGCCATTTCGCCGCCAATAGAAGGATCAGCTCGCAGTGCTCCGGACCCAAGGAACGCCCGCGCCCAGAAACGATTGAGCTCCCGATTACTGCGGGAGAATGTTCATGGCCTCCGAATACCCGAAACCTCCATATCCGAGCCAAAAGCAGCCGATGCCAGGCTCAACCCAGAAGATGGATCCCCGTCCGGATCACGGCGAGACGAGCTACAGGGGATCGGGCCGGCTCCAGGGCAAGAAGGCTGTGATCACCGGCGGCGATAGCGGCATCGGCAGAGCTGTCGCGATAGCCTATGCGCGGGAAGGCGCCGATGTTCTGATCGCCTATCTGAGCGAGCGCGAAGGCGCCCAGGAAGTGAAGGCGCTGATAGAGAAGGAAGGACGCAAGGCCGTAAGCGTTGCCGGCGATTTGCGGAATCCGGATCACTGCCGATCCGTCATCCAGCGCGCAGTTGACGAACTCGGCGGCATCGACATCCTGGTCAACAACGCGGCCCACCAGGCGAGTTTCAAGGACATCGGCGACATCACCGACCAGGAATGGCAGATGACCTTCGAGACCAACATCCACGCGATGTTCTATTTGACGAAGGCTGCCGTGCCCCACATGAAGGCGGGCAGCGCTATCATCAATACGGCATCGGTTAATTCGGACATGCCAAATCCCATTCTGCTCGCCTATGCGACGACCAAGGGGGCGATCCAGAACTTTACCGGCGGCCTCGCGCAGATGCTGGCAGAAAAAGGAATTCGCGCCAACGCCGTCGCACCCGGACCGATCTGGACGCCGCTCATTCCGTCGACGATGCCCGAAGACGCCGTAAAGAATTTTGGCAAGCAGGTCCCGATGAAACGGGCAGGGCAACCGGCCGAGTTGGCGACGGCCTATGTGATGCTTGCCGATCCGCTGTCGAGCTACACCTCGGGAACGACAATTGCGGTCACCGGTGGCAAGCCCTTTATCTGAAGCGCGGTCTTTTCCAACGACCAGCACGCAACGGGATTCTCTGCCTCGGCAAGGCACCTTCGCATCTCGTGGAGCCATGCTATTACTTCAGTAGCCATGCACCTCTGACATTCCCGGACCTTTTCGACCCTCCGCGGCGTTATCTGTTTTTGGAGGAGAGGAAACCATGAACTTTGGAAGAGGTGTATTGCTTTGGCTGCTTGGCGTTCCATTGCCGATCATCCTGCTCTTGGCTCTGTTTTGGCATCATTAACGGAACCAGCAATAAAAACGGAAAGCGCCGCGCCAGGAAGGCGTCTCGGTGTCTGATGCATAGCTGACAAGCGGTTCCATGTGGAAACTGCCGGCGCCGTGAGCATTTCTCCAACTTCGGCAACACTGGAGGAGAAGATGAGGAAGTATTTGATCGCTGCGGCTTTGGTCGGCACCATCGCGACGCCTGCTCTTGCCGAGGACGTTGGTGTCGGCGTCCACGCTGGTTCGACGGGCGCGGGCGTTACGGTTGGCCAGTCGCCTGACTACCGAGATCGCGATCGAGACCGCGCCACCGTTACCAAGGAGAGCGAGCCCCGCGACAAGACCGTCATCAAGAAAGAAGAGCATGACGATGGGACGCGCAGCAAGACTGTGATCCACGATCACGGCGATCACGACTAAGTAAATGAAAAGCTCCGATCTCGCATCGGAGCTTTTTTGCTGTCCGCGAAACGACGGCATTCTGTGCATCGCTGATGCGCGACGTTGACTGGATGCCGAACCGCCCCGCCGCACGCAAGACGGAACCAGGGACCTCCTGACAGCGTTGTCAGTGGGCTAAGCAGTGCACGTTGGCTGATCAAGGTCTCGGCACTTCTTTGCGCTGCGACCGCTCGTTTCTTATAGCCGAGCGCCCTCTGTGTGTTGAGGACGGGTAACTAGTGGCTGATGCAACCATCACGCCCAGGGTTCGGAAGCGGCAACCATCTCGCGCGAAGAACTTCCTGAAGACGTTGGGACCCGGCCTCATTACGGGCGCATCCGACGACGATCCCTCGGGCATTGGCACCTACAGTCAAGCGGGTGCCCAGCTTGGCTTTGGCATCGGCTGGACGATGCTGCTGAGCTATCCGCTTATGGCTGGTATTCAGGAAATCTCCGCACGGGTCGGACGTGTCACTGGGCATGGCATCGCTGGTAATGTATGCCGTCACTTCCCCGCGCCATTCCTGTGGATGCTGCTTGCGATCATGTGCGTCGCCAACACGGTAAACATTGCAGCTGACCTCGGGGCAATGGCAGACGCCGTCAAGCTTCTGATCGGCGGTCCAGCCGCCCTCTACTAGTCGCCTTCGGCCTTATCTCCGTGGCAGCGCAGATTTGGTTTGAATACAAGCGGTACGTCGCCGTTCTCAAGTGGCTCACACTTTCGCTGCTCGCCTACGTCATTGCTCTCGCCGTCGTGAATGTCCCGTGGGGCGAAGCGTAGCGCGGTGTCGTTGTGCCCAGCATCAGTTGGAATGGAGCTTTTCTCACGACGCTGGTAGCCATTCTCGGTACCACCATCTCGCCCTATCTGTTCGTCTGGCAGTCGGCGCAAGAAGCAGAGGAGCAGCGCATCGACAAGAACAAGAAGCCGTTAAAGCGGGACGTCGCCAATGGGCTGGAAGAGTTTCAGCGCATTCGCCTCGATACCGTTATCGGCATGGGATTCTCCAATCTCATCGCCCTTTGCATCATCATTACGACCGCAGCCACGCTTCATTCCGAAGGCGTAACGGATGTGCAAAGCTCGGCGCAAGCGGCCGAAGCGCTGAAGCCGCTGGCCGGTCCGGCGGCCGAACTGATTTTTGCACTTGGCATTATCGGTACCGGCCTTCTTGCTGTTCCGGTGCTGGCCGGATCAAGCGCCTATGCCGTCGCCGAGGGATGGAAATGGCCCGTCGGACTTGCCCGGAAGCCGAAGCAAGCAGTTGCTTTTTATACCGTGCTCGCAATTTCCGGATTGCTTGGCATTGCACTCAACTTTACCGCCATGGACCCGATCAAGGCGCTCTACTGGAGTGCCGTTCTCAACGGCGTGCTGGCGGCCCCTGTCATGGTCGCCCTCATGGTGCTGGTGCGCCGTCCAAAAGTAATGGGAAAACTGGTCGTGAAAGGCTGGCTCTATTGGCTGGGTTGGGCTTCCACAGTGGCGATGGCGTTTTGCATTATCGGAGTGGCCGTCGGCATGTTCGTCTGACCAAGCCGAGCGGCTGTGTTCGGCTTGATGCGACCCCCGTGAGCGGGTCTCAAGCGACATAAATCAGGGTGAAGCGCGATTACTCTGACCTTGAGTGCTGATCGACATCGCCCGAACGAAACCAGCTTGAGGCCGCCATTCATCCCACAGCGATCACAGCTGCGCCCACCAGCATCTGGGTGACGGCATCCCCTGGCTGCACTTCCCAGACGTCCATTCGCGACGAGTCGGAGCGCAGCCGGCAGGCCGGACATCGCGGTTAGCGTGGCACGTCCGGAACCATCAGCGGCGGCGGCCGACGGCAATCCCCAACAGGAACGCGACAAACAGCGAGCCAAGCGGCGCTTCCCGCGCGATATTACTCAAAATGCTCAACGGCATGCCGGGCTTTCGACCCGCCTCTATCGCACCGCTAACTCGATTGACTGTCCCTTTCACAGCTTCGGAAACTTCCGCGATGGCGGATTTCGGTTCTGGAACGGGATCCAAACCGTCGTACGCCGACGGGGCGAGTGGGATGTCGTCACTCACGTTTTTAATCTCCAAGGCGACAAACGCCAATCTATCAAACCGCGCGAAGTGCTCCGATTAGGTCATCTCAACCGTAATATCGCCAGCGCGGCGGCGGGCGGCGCGGCGGGCGCATCATCAATAGCGCCAATGCAAAACCGACCCCGCCCGCGATCAACATCGAACCGAGCGGGTTGTCCTGCACCATCTTCGCAATGGTCTGCGCGCTGTCACGGAATGTATCGCCGCTATTCTCGTAAGCGTCTTTGGCGTAGCCGGCGGCGGCATCCGTAGCTTCTCGCACCGTATCCTTGGCCTGGCCGTACAGGTTCTGTGCCGTGCCCGTCGCCTCGCGGACGCGACCTTCTGCCTGGGTCTTTGCGTCGCCCGCGATATCGCCGACGGAGCCCTCGACCTTGCCGGCGAAATCCTTCGCGGAGCCGGCAATTCGATCCTTGTCCATGGCGCACTCTCCCTAAAGATGAGGTCTCCAGAGAACCAACCGGCAAGGTCAGTTTCGGTTCCGGCACGCACGGCGCCACTTTGCAAACGTCGTCTGGTCTAGGGCTCTCCACGATTCCACACTCGAATAGTATCGACGCCGGCACTTGGAACAGCGCGGGCGGCGTCTCCGGTGTGCGAACTGGCTGGACTGCTGGGGCTGGTGCGGAATGAAAATTCGCGCCGCAGTGGAGCTCCGTCTCATACGTTGGTACTCAGACCGCTACGACCTCCAGCGGTGTTCCGTTCACGACAAATACAGTTGTTTCCAGCACGAGATTTGATGGCAATATCGTGCGGGTGGGTGTGAACTACCAGTTCGGTTCAGCGCCGCTCATGGCAAAGTACTGAGGGAGTCCGCGCCCGCTTCGATCGAAGCGGAGTCATCGATCCCCAGCGGCCTAACCGAACTCACACCAGCAGCCTTCCTAGAGTGGTGCAGGGGCCATGTTCCCTCGTGCCGGGCGGCGCGGTTCTGATGGGCCGGAATAAGTTTCCCCTGTCTGTGTGTGAATTACGAGACACAGCGCTTCCGCGAATCGACTTACGATGTCGTCTTCTCCCTAGACTGGCACCCGTCGCCAATGGCGGGTTCTTTTTTGAGAAACGCCGGGCGCAGCAGGCTTCGGGCCGTTCATCGCTGGCCCCAGCCGTGCATTTGTACATTTGTTTGTACGTTGCCAGCCGGTACAAAATAAAACGAATGTAGTGCAATTTGGCGGAAGGGGTGGGATTCGAACCCACGGTGCCCTTGCAGGCACGCCGGTTTTCAAGACCGGTGCCTTAAACCACTCGGCCACCCTTCCGTAGTCACGAGATCAAGCACTTGGTGGCGAGAAGATCAAGAACGGGGCGGCAAGTGGACCCAATTTGGACCCAACGGCCTTCATGACCCCAGAAAGCCAGCCGCCCGCCACGAATTGAAGTGACATGCATGCACAGGCAGCAGCGTCATGGGGCGATCCTCCCCTGACAGGCAGGCTTCGCGGGAAAGATTCGCGCGAAAGATAAGATTGACTTTGGGAGAAGACGGAACATCCTGATCCCGTATAGGAGTGGAGGCTTCCATGCGAATGATCTCATTCTTAGCCACCGTTTTGCTCGCCCTGTTATCGTCGGCCGCCCTGGCTCAGCAGCCTCCGACGACCGGTGACGCCATAGGTCATCCTCCGCCGATCCCAGGACCTCCGCCAATTTCCGACCCCTCGGCAGCCAAGCAGCCTACGCCGGCTGCTTCCACGCCTGCGGCAAGCGCACCCAACGGCTACACCGGGGCCTATGCGCCCGCCGGTACAAAGCCAATCCCGTACTCTACGGGTCCATTGCCGCAGACGGACACCGGTCCGGGCTTGGACGTAGCGGGCCCGGACGGCTCTACAAAGACAGTGAAAGCGGCCCCATGCAGCGTAGCTGCTCGAGAGACCGACGGCACAACGACCTGCGTTGGAATTCCCAACGAGCCCGCGAGAGTGAAAAACAGACGTTAACAATAAGGCCCGCGCCAACGCGGTCTTTCGGTTGCGAGAGGTGAGCCCCGCGAGCCTTCAAGTTTACCCGGTAAACTTGATCGCTTGCCCTTGCGCCTGCCACCAAGCGGTCATCACACCCGATAGATGCAGGTCCGTGCGGTTGCAGTTGCGGCCGCGGGCGGTACGCTGAGGCTAGCGCTAGCGGGCCTGTCAGCGCACAGGCATACAGACGAGCGAAGATCAGAAGCCGCCCTTGGCGATCCGCTATTCGTTCCCCAAGACTGGCGTCAGGAGAAAGCGAAAGCGAGCAAGCTCGAACACAGCAGCACAAGGCCCGCTGCGGTTACCGCCAGAAATCCATCCGACACGAAATCATGATTGCGCATAACACACCCGCCAATCCCAAAGCTCGCCCGAATTTATTAAAGCTTTATTAATTGAAGCTTTCGGGACGAGCTCACTGAGGCCGGTGATGCTGGCCTCAAGTCTGGCTCACGCCCTTGAGCGGACACCTTCAAACGCATGGGCCAGGAAAACGCCTGCGCTCACCAGACCCATAACTGCCGTGACTGCTTCGAACATCGCAAAATTCCTTTGCGCCCCGGCCCACCAAACGATGGGCCCCTTGCACAGTCAAAAAGATTCCTTGTGGGGATTTAAAGTCGGCGCAGACTGAGGATTTGCTGCAACAGATTCGGCCGGGGCGGGGCGCTTGAGGAGGGACATGTCCCGCGAAGACACGGATAGCCGGCGGCAACCAATGATTTACCACCTCAAAGGCCTCCGCATTTCCGCCGTGTTCCGGTTGCGATATCTTTAGGCTCTCGTGCGGAGGTGGGCCGCATCGGGCGCGTTGAATGCTAGTTGGGGCGAATGGGGATTTTCGGGTCAGATCCGCTGGTATTGACGGCACGCGGTGCCGCCGTTGCGGCCGCCTGCCTGATGCTCGCCAACTGCGCCTCGTCAAACAAGTTTGCCAGCCGCGTCGATCCTAAATACGGCGTCTCCTCCAGCCCCCGTGTGGTCGAGTTCGGTGAACCCGTTCCGAAGGGCGGGGGGACCTACCGTGTCGGCAAGCCTTACATTGTCGCAGGCCGGATCTATGTGCCCGAAGAAGACGTCAACTACCGCGAGGAGGGCACGGCATCCTGGTACGGCGACGATTTCCACGGCCGGCTGACCGCCAATGGCGAGGTGTTCGACATGGGCGCGCTGACCGCTGCCCATCCGACCTTGCCGATGCCGTGCTATGCGCGGGTAACCAATCTCTCTAACGGCAAATCGCTGGTCGTGCGCGTCAACGACCGTGGTCCCTACCACGGCAACCGCCTCATCGATGTCTCGAACAAGGCTGCAGAATTGCTTGAATTCAAAGGCAATGGCGTGGCGCGGGTGCGCGTCGAATATGTCGGCCGTGCACCCATTGAAGGATCCGACGACCGTCAGTTGATCGCGACCTTGCGTACAGGCACGCCGGCGCCGTCACCGTCCCTGGTCCGGGTTGCGTCGGCGCGGCCATTCGTTCCGGAGGGCCCGTCACATGGCCGTCCGATCCGCGGCGAGGTACCGATGCCGGAGGGACGTCCCTTTAGTCTCGGCAATACCCAGGCCGACTACGCTTCGATCAACGCGACATCGGAAATATCGGCCTCCAGTCGCACCCGCGGCCGCGTGCTCGATAATCCCCGCGCCGTCTCGTATGAGGACGACAGCCGATATGCGGTGCCGGTCAGTCCGGTTTCGGCCTATGCGCCGATCGATCCGAACGGACCGAGCGAAATCTTGAGCGGGCGCGGGCTTTATTGAGCCGCCAACTCAAACCGCAACCTCTTTGAGAAACGCAATCAGGGCGGCATTGACCTCCGCCGGCCGCTCCTGCTGGATCCAATGGCCGGCGCCTTCGATGATCAGCTTTTGCTTGAGGCACGGCAGCACCCGCTCGAGCTCGTTGACGCGCTTGGCGCCGATCAATCCAGTGATCACGGCATCCTTCGAGCCGGCGATGAACAGTGACGGCTGATGGATCTGCGCGCCCTGCCACGGCGCGGTCAATTCCCAATTGCGGTCGATGTTGCGATACCAGTTGAGCCCGCCGCGGAAGCCGGATTTCTTGTAGGCTTCGCTGAAGCACGCCAGATCCGCTTCGCTGAGCCAATGCGGCAACGGACGGTCACCCTTCGCATCGCCGAGAAAGCCCTTGCCGCTCTGGATGAACAGCGCCGCGGCGGGCTCGGAGAATCCGCGCTCCAGAACGACACGCAGCGTCAAATCAACGTCGCGTTCGAGCTCGGTTTCGGCAACGCCTGGTTTTTGAAAATACTGCCAATAGAAATTGGTGATACCGTTGTCGCGCAGCGTATCGAGCGGCCGGCCGCGGCCCCGGAACGGCGGCGGAACACTCAAGCCGGCAACGGCCGAGAAAACATCAGGCCGGAACAGCGCCGCGTGCCAGGCGACCGGGCCGCCCCAGTCATGGCCGACGATGGCGGCGCGCTTTTCGCCGAGCGCCGCCACCAGCGCGACCATGTCGCCGACATTGTCGAAGATGGAGTAGGCGCCGATATCCGCAGGCGCGGTAGTTCCTCCAAACCCGCGCATATCCGGCGCCACGACATGGAAGCCCGCGGCCGCGATGGCCGGGATCTGATGCCGCCAGGAATACGAAAATTCCGGCCAGCCATGACAAAGCACCACAAGCGGCCCTTCGCCCTGTTCGCGCACAAAGAACTCGATCCCGTTGGCGGAAATGGTGCGGGAGGATGACATCGCTTTCCGCCTTGTTTTTCGCAATTGGTTGAGTGGAGTGTGATGCTGCACGATAAGGTTGTTTGCACGCGCCCGCAATCGGTTCGGTTATCCCTCGATTTGCTCGCAAAACCTGTGTTGTTTGCGATACTTCCTCCTGTTAGAACGCGGCCTCTCTCAAGGCATCGCCGATGGCATCAGACATATTGCGTTTTCGCCGATCCATGGTCACGACCGGACGCATTTTGCGGATACTGGTCGCAGCTTTTGTCATGGTGGCGGTTGGCTGGGGCGGCATGCTCTATGCGGCCAACCAAAGCGTGCAAGGTGCCAAGAAGGAGGAGGGCGGCTTCGACGGCGACGCGCCGACCGCGATCCTGATCGAGGCTGCGAGCGGCAGCGTGCTGTTTGAGAAAAACGCCGACGAGCTGCGGGCGCCCTCCAGCATGATGAAGCTTGTGACCGTCGAGGTGGTGTTCCATGCCCTCAAGGAGGGCAAGGTCAAATTGAGCGACGAATATCGGATCAGCGAGAATGCTTGGCGGCGAGGCGGAGCCCCGGCGGGCGGCTCGACGATGTTTGCGGTGCTCAACAGCAAGATCTCGATCGACGATCTCCTGCACGGCGCGATCATCCAGAGCGGCAACGATGCCTGCATCGCGCTGGCGGAAGGCATGGCCGGCAATGAGCGCATCTTCGCCGCCGATTTCATGACCAAGCGCGCCCGCGAGCTCGGCCTGACGAAATCGACGTTTGCCAATTCGAACGGATTGCCCGACGCCGGCAACAAGATGACGGTGCGCGAACTCGCAAAGCTCGCGCGCCACCTCATCCAGACCTACCCCGAATTCTACAAACTGTTCGGCGAGAAAGAATTCACCTGGAACAAGATCAGGCAGCAAAACCGCAATCCGCTCTTGACGACGCTCGAGGGCGCCGACGGCTTGAAGACCGGATACACCAAGGAGGGCGGCTACGGCATGGTCGGTTCCGCCGTGCAAAACGGGATACGGCTGATCGTCGTCGTCAACGGCCTCGAAGACCCTGATGATCGCGCGACCGAAGCCAAGAAAATGCTGGAATGGGGATTTCGCAATTTCGAGGTGCGAACCTTGATCGCGGCGGATCAGACGGTCGGATACGCCAAGGTATTTGGTGGCGAAAGCCGGTCGGTGAAATTGACGAGCCCCGAACCGATCAAGGTCATGGTGCCCAAAAACGGCAATGAAAAACTGATCGCGCGCATTATCTATAATGGGCCGGTGCGCGCGCCGATCCAGTCCGGCCAGCCCGTTGGCATCGTCAGGGTCTGGCGCGGCGCCAACATCGCGATGGAGCAAACCGTATATGCGGCGGAATCGATCGGCACGGGATCGACGATACGCCGCGCGATGGACGGAGCGAGCGAACTCGTGATCGGCATGTTCCGCGCCGGCGCCGAGAAGCTGTGACGATGGACGAGACAGCCGTTAAGCGACCTTCCGGGCGCGGCCGATTCATCTCTTTTGAAGGCGGCGAGGGTTCCGGGAAATCGACGCAAATCAAGAAGCTGGCCGAGCGCCTCGCCGCTGCCAGGCTCCGCGCCATTGTCACGCGCGAGCCCGGCGGGTCGCCGGGGGCCGAAATCATCCGCCACCTCGTATTATCTGGAATGGGAAAGCTGCTCGGCCCCGATGCAGAGACACTATTGTTTGCGGCCGCGCGCGACGATCACGTTCGTTCGGTGATCCGGCCCGCGCTCAACCAGGGAACCTGGGTGTTGTGCGACCGCTTCTCGGATTCGACGCGTGTCTATCAGGGCAAGCTGGGGCAGGTTTCGCCCGGCATCCTGAACGCGATGCAGCGGGTCACGATCGGCGACCTCAAGCCGGACCTGACGATCGTTCTGGACGTGCCCGTCGAAATCGGGCTCACGCGCGCCGCTGCCCGCCGCGGCGACGCGGCGCCCGATCGGTTCGAGGCGGAGGACCTCAAATTCCATCAGGATCTGCGCGAGGCCTACCGGCAGATCGCTGCGGAAGACCCGCGCCGCTGTGTCCTGATCGACGCTACCGCCGATCCGGACACGGTTGCGGCCCATGTATGGACCGCGTTGCGCGATCATCTCTTTGCGATGACCAGCCCGACGCCATCAGCATGAACGCCCGCAAGCTCGAACAGGAGATGGCGGTCAAGCATCCGCGCGAGACCACCGATCTATTCGGGCATCGCGAGGCCGAGACGGCTCTGCTGAACGCCTATCGGAGCGGGCGCATCCCGCATGCATGGCTGATCGGCGGCGCGCAGGGCATTGGCAAGGCGACACTGGCCTATCGCATGGCGCGCTTCGTGCTCGCTTATCGCAATCCGCTTTTGCCCTCGGCCCAACACGCGCAGAAGCTCTGGGTCGATCCATCCGACCCGGTCGCACGCCAGATCGCGGCGGGCTCGCATGGCGGCCTGCTCACACTGGAACGCACCCTCAACGATAGGGGCGTGATGCGCACCGTGATCACCGTTGACGAGACGCGCGAGACGATTGCATTTTTCGGTTCGACCGCAGCGGTCGAAGGCTGGCGGGTGTGTATCGTCGACACCGTCGACGAACTCAATCCCAATGCCGCCAACGCGCTGCTCAAGATCCTCGAAGAGCCGCCGCAGCAATCGCTGTTTCTGCTGGTCAGCCACGCACCGGCGCGCCTGCTGCCGACCATCCTGTCCCGTTGCCGCAAATTGCCCCTGCGCGCGCTTGCGAGCAGCGACGTCGTCCGCGCCGCCGCGGCGGCCACGGGCACGGCCGCCGACGATCCCGCGCTCGCGGAAGCGGCGCGAGCGGCTGACGGCAGCGTCGCCCGCGCGCTCACGCTGATGGGCGGCGACGCCCTGAAACTTCACCAGCGCACCGCAGCGCTGCTCGCGACCCTGCCGCACATCGATCCGCGCGAACTGCATGCGCTCGGCGACGCACTCGGCTCTAGCGACCGGGTGGCGCTCGCAGCCTTTGTCGACAGCGTCGATCGTTGGGTCAGCGATCGTCTGCGGGCCGATGAAGTCAATGCCAACGCCAACCTTCCCCGCCTTGCACGGCTGGCAGAGGTATGGGAAAAGATCGTCCGCGCCGCGCGCGACACCCAAGATTATAATCTTGAACGGAAGCCGCTGGTTTTCTCGGTGTTTGGGATGCTTGCGGAAGCCACGCGGTAGACGCTGCGGTTATTATCATCCCCGTCAGAAGTTGTGCTTAAGTCATAAAGGAATCCGTGGTGGCGACTGCAGGCAAGAAATCCAAGAAACGAAAAGCGAAGAAGGCTCGCAAAGCGAAAGCCAGCGTCCGTACCAACGCGGCAACAAGAATGCGCATCGCGAAGAAGGCGAGGAAGTCGAAGACGGGCGGGAAAAAGTCCGCAAAGAAGACTGCTGCCAAGAAGACGGCCAAGACCTCTTCAAAAAAGACCCCTTCCAAAAAGACCTCTTCCAAAAAGACTTCATCCAAGAAGGCCTCTTCCAAAGAGACTTCTCCCAAAAAGGCAGAAGCCCCTGAACGTGCGTTGACGCCGAAGCAGCCGAAGGCGCCCGCGAAGATCGGTAGACAGCCGGCCTACAAGGCCAAAAAGCCTGCGCCCGTAGCAGCCGCGCCGGCGTCTTCCCGCGGAAACATCTATTACATCACGACCGCGATCGCATACCCGAACGGCGTGCCGCACATCGGCCATGCCTATGAAGCGATCGCAACCGATGCGCTGGCGCGCTTTGCCCGGCTCGACGGCAAGGACGTTTTCTTTCTCACGGGCACCGACGAGCACGGTCTGAAGATGATCCAGACGGCGGAGGCCGAAAAGCTGCCAACGCTGGAGGTCGCGACCCGCAATGCGCTTAGGTTCAAGGATATGGATGAACGGCTGAACATCTCGTTCGATCGCTTCATCCGCACGACTGAAGAGCAGCATCATCGCTCCAGCCAGGAGATCTGGAAGCGAATGGCCGACAATGGCGATATCTATCTGGATAGCTATGCCGGCTGGTACTCGGTGCGCGACGAGGCTTATTACGCCGAAGACGAAACCTCCATGGGTCCCGACAACGTGCGGTTCGGTCCGCAAGGCACGCCGGTGGAGTGGGTGGAGGAGAAGAGCTATTTCTTCAAGCTCTCGGCTTACCAGGACAGACTGCTCCACCTTTATGAGTCGCAGCCCGACTTCATCGGCCCGGATTCGCGCCGCAACGAGGTCATCAGCTTCGTCAAGAGCGGTTTGCGGGATCTGTCGATCTCGCGCACGACGTTCGATTGGGGCGTCAAGGTGCCAGATAACTCCGAGCATGTGATGTATGTCTGGGTCGATGCCTTGACCAACTACATCACCGGCGTCGGCTTTCCCGACGAGAGCGAGTCGAATTGGCGCTATTGGCCGGCCGACATACACATCATCGGCAAGGACATCATTCGCTTCCATGCGGTGTACTGGCCGGCGTTCCTGATGTCGGCCGGAATTGAACTGCCCAAGCGGGTGTATGCTCACGGGTTCCTGTTCAGCAGGGGTGAGAAGATGTCGAAATCGGTCGGCAACGTCGTCGACCCCTTCAATCTCGCCGATCAGTATGGCGTCGATCAGATGCGCTATTTCTTCCTGCGCGAAGTGCCGTTCGGGCAGGACGGCAACTATAACCATGAAGCCATTGTCGCGCGGATCAATGCCGATCTCGCCAACGACCTCGGCAATCTGGCGCAGCGCTCGCTGTCGATGATCGCAAAGCAGCTTGGCGGCGTCTTGCCCGAGCCCGGCGCCTTCAGCGAGGCCGACAAGGCGATCCTGGCGCAGGCCGACGGCATGATCGCGCCTGCCCGCGAAGCGATGGCGACGCAACAGATTCACCAATGGCTGAATGCGGTCTGGGCCGTGGTCGCGGAGGCCAACCGTTATTTCGCGGGGGAGGCGCCGTGGGCGCTGGCGAAGACCGATCCTGTGCGCCAGAAAACGGTGCTCTACGTCACGGCGGAAGTCGTGCGTCAGATCGCGATCCTGACCCAGCCGGCGATGCCGGCGGCCTCGGCAAGGCTGCTCGACGCGCTCGGAATTCCCGAGGGCGCGCGCCAGTTTGCGGCGCTTGGCGGAGCGACGCGGATTGCGCCTGGCACAACCCTGCCTGCGCCGCAGGCGGTGTTCCCCCGTTACGTCGAGCCGACGGCTACATAGATTTCAAATCATGCTCGTCGACAGCCATTGTCATCAAGCATAGCGAGCTGCAGCGCCCCCGAGCGCACCACTGCACTCTGATGCAAGAAACCTATATGTGGTCGCGCGTCACATAGTGCGCGGGGCTGCGGCGTGCTCCGATGTACACACCGGGGCTACAGCACACTAACCCCCCAGAACAAGCCTCGTCGTAGCCCCGGACGTACCCCCGGCAGGAGACAGGCAAATGACCAACGAGCAAATCACGACCGCCTTCTTGACGACTATCAGAACGGAGCCGCGCAGTTGCGATCTCGAAATCCTGCACGAGCTGGCCGGACGAATCGAAGGAAGCCCCGACGAGCCCACGGCAGCGGCGGCACCCGCGAGCAATTCCTAGAACTCGCGACGGCAGCACGACAGTGGACGCCCTACAATGAAAAGGGCGACGACGATGACAATGACGACCGCGTCGAAGTTGCGCGCGGCACCGTCACTGCAGGGCTTTCCTCCGGCGCTGCTGGCGCATCACTTCGGGCTGGTCTGCGAACGGCACCACGCTGCCCGTGGTTGGTTTCCCGAAACCGAGGCCGAGGCCGGGCGCACGCTTGCGTATGCGTTGAAGCACATAAAGCGGATCGAGCGCAACGTCGGGCAACTCGAACGCGATTACTAAAACCAGTGGCGCGCTTCTCCAATACCGCGGTTTTCACCGACGTTCGCTGGGCGGATTATGTGTGGAAGTGACAGTTCCCGTTTCGTCGTCCTTTCGATTCAATCCGGTAGGGCTAGACGACGATGGATCCGGATTATGTGTAGAACTGGTGCTGCCAATAGTTTGCCCTGAAGAATCTTGCCCTGAAGAGGGACTCGGGCCAACAGCTTGCCCTGAAGAGGGATTCGACGCCCCACCAGTATTCTCAGCGAAAGACAGCGTCGTCGTGCCGGCGAAAAGAGCGATAGCCACTGCGGCAACTGCGATTTTGCGGTGCATTTTACACTCCTTAAGTTTTTGCGGAGCTCGCATTAAGCAACGCGCAGATAAACTGCGAGTTTGGTATGGAGACGCGCGTCATAGGGACGGAGTTCCTGCGGCCAAAAGTACCAGCGAGCACACGGGCAAGATCGGAACCAGCAGGACATAATAGCAGCAATGGATTTACGGTTGCTGCGTCTTTTCCGGTTCAGGTTCAAAGTGCGGAGGCAATAGAAGAGGAAATGCGCGTCCTAAATCTGGCCCGCCGGTGCCGGAAAGCCTTGACCCCCTGGGATCGCGCACTGGCTGCACGAAGCGGGCAGGGCGTAGCCCCCGGTGTAGCCCCGCTGTTTACCTCCACCCCTGCGTACTATATCAAGCCGCGTCCTCCGCGAGCACCGTAAAGCATATCATGCTAGTCGACAGCCATTGTCATCTCGACTTTCCCGATTTCGCCGGGGATCTCGACGCGATCGTAGGACGCGCGGCTGCCGCCGGCATCGGGCATATCGTTACGATCTCGACGCGGGTGCGGCGCCTTAGCGAACTGCTTGCGATTACGGAGCGGTTCCCCAACGTCTATTGCTCGGTCGGCACCCACCCGCATCATGCCGATGAGGAAGATGGCATTGGTGCCGACGAACTGGTTGAGCTGACCAAGCATCCGAAGGTCGTGGCGCTCGGCGAGGCGGGGCTCGACTATTTCTACGACAACGGCTCGCCGCAGGCGCAGGAACGCGGCTTTCGCGCCCATATTGCAGCAGCGCGTGCCACTGGCTTGCCCCTGGTCATCCACACCCGCGAGGCCGACGAGGATTGCGGCCGCATCCTCGGAGAGGAAATGACCAACGGACCTTTTCGCGCCGTGCTGCATTGCTACACCGGCGGGCGGGACCTCGCGATGAAGGCGATCTCCTTGGGACTTTCGATTTCTTTCACGGGCATCATCACGTTCAAGAAATCGCAAAACTTGCGCGATCTCGCCGCCGAGCTTCCACCCGATCGCATCATGGTCGAGACCGACGCGCCGTATCTGGCGCCCGGCAAATTTCGCGGCAAGCGCAATGAGCCGTCGTATGTGGTCGAGATCGCGAAGGTGCTGGCGGAGGCGCGCGGGGTCTCGCTTGAGGAGATCTCGCGGCAGACCACGGAAAACTTCTTCCGCCTGTTTTCCAAAGTGCCACAGCCGAAGGCGGCCGCATGACGTTGATGCTGACGATCCTCGGCTGCGGTTCCTCGGCCGGCGTCCCGCGTCCGGCGCTCGGCTGGGGCAAGTGCGATCCCAATAATCCGAAAAACCGCCGCCGCCGCTGTTCGCTGTTGGTCGAGCGAACGTCGGAGCAGGGCACGACGCGGATCGTGATCGACACCTCGCCCGATCTGCGAGAGCAGTTGATCGACGCCGATGTCGATCACATCGACGCGGTATTCCTGACCCATGAACATGCCGACCAGACCCATGGCATGGACGATTTGCGTTCGGTCGTGCTGCATCAGCGCCGAAGAATTCCGGTTTATCTCAGCCAGTCGACCGGCAAAGACATCATGCACCGGTTTTCCTACATCTTTGTTTCTCCGCCTGGCAGCGAATACCCGCCGATCTGCAATCATCTCTCAATCGAAGCCGGCGAGAGCCGAACCATTGAAGGGCAGGGCGGACAGGTCGCGCTGTCCGCCTTGCTCACCCAGCACGGCAATATTCCAGCCCTAGGCTATCGAATCGGTAGCGCCGCCTATACCCCAGACCTCAGCGATATCCCGCGCGAGAGCTGGCCTTACCTCGAAAATCTCGATCTCTGGATCATCGACGGATTACGCTATGCGCCGCACCCCAGCCATTTCAGCGTCGCCGATGCTCTCACCTGGATCGGCCGCTTCAAGCCGAAGCGCGCTGTCATCACCAACATGCATTCGGACCTCGATTACGAGGTGCTGCGTCAGAGCCTGCCGGCAGGCGTGGTGCCGGCGCATGACGGGATGCGGCTGACGGTGGAGCAGGCGGGCTGAGACGCGCCGCCGCGTCGTGCTTGCAACCGCGACCCAAAATCAGCCGGCACTGCGAAGTGCCGGCTGACCAGTCGCCGCACCGCCCTAGTGACGGTCGTCGTCCCGACGGTCATCATCTCGATGATCGTCAGCGTCGACAAGGCGATCGCGATCGGTCCCCGGCGTGAACGAAACGCCATTGTCGGCGATCATCACCAACTGGTTCGGATCAGCACCCTGGTCGCCGTTTCCGCTGACGGTCGAGGTGATGGCCCAGATCGTCGCGGTGCCATCGCGATTGACGCGGCCGATGATGTTACGAAGGCCATCGGCGGCGGGCGCCCACGGCAGCTTGGTGGCGGGATTCTGTCCGGTGGGATAGTTGGCCACGGTATAGGGCACGCCCAGGTTCAAGCCGGCCTGCAGGGTGTAGGCCAACTTCCACGCGCCCATGCCGGGGTCGAACACCCATTTCTGCAGTCCCGCCCCGGTCTGCGCGGCGGCCGCCGTGTACTTACCCGATGCCGGATCAAAGGTGTTGGTGCCGTTACCTTCGTCGGCAACGTAAAGCGTCTTGGCATCGGCAAACCAGACCCCGAATGGAAACGACGTCGGCGCTTTGGCCAGCACCGTCGGGAAGCCCTTCAGAATGCACATGTTGTAGGGAACGACCCCCAATGTCTGCAGCTTCGTGGCGTCATAGAAGATCGGCGTGGTGGGGAGAGCAGCATTGGCCCCAGGCAGGCCAACGCCGTTCGGGCACGCCAGCGGCTTACCATTGGCATCGAAGCCGGTGGTGTCGATGAAGTAGACCGTGTTGATACCGTTGCCGCCGCTGCCCTTGGTGGTATAGACGATATTGTTAGCGACGGTGAGACCCCGGAAGTTGGTGTCCTTGCCGACCTTATCCGCCTTCAATCCCAGTTGCGTGATGTTGAAACTCCCGACTGGCGTCGGCAAGCCGGGACTCTGCGCGGCAAGCGGCGTCCGCTCGGCGGTCAAAATTTGCAGCCCGGCGCCGATGATGATTCCGTTTGGCTGAGGATTTCCACCGTTGCCGGCGTTACCGGCCGTGTACACGATGTTCGCGCCGTTCTTGTCGTTCAGGATCGCGGCGCGGCCGTTGTTGCCGCTGTAGGCGTTCGTCTTGGTGAAATGAAACCGTCCGTGCGCGTCAACCTGCGCTACCACGCGGGAATAGCTGCCGGGAACGGGATTGGTGGGGTCGACCACGGCGGGCGTATTGGAATTGGAGACATCGAGCGCATCGAGCGGCGCAAGATAACCCATGAACGTCACGACGCGGCCATCGGTCGACAGATTGAGGGCGATCTCCGATTTGGATGGAAAGCTCGTGACCACCCGCTCTCCTGTCCGCCGATCGTCGTGCTCGCGTGGCACTTCGACCTCAAGGGAGTTGACGAGCGCGCCGGTCGGCTTGAGTTGGTCGAGCAAGATCTTTGCGGTGATGCCGAAGCTGCCGTCGACGAGCGAATTGTTCCAGACCTGGGGATAGGTGCCGTCGTTCGTCGCGGTCACGCAATTCGCAGGCAGGCAATTGGGCGGCAGCGACGTTCCCGCGACGATATTCGCGGGATTGTTGTCGTACACTGAGCGGCTGACCAGCAAATTCCCCGGTCTAAAGCCAACGTCGTCGTCGTCTGCAAAGGCAGCTGTTGCGCTGACGACGGTGGACAAGACAATTGTGACGACCAGACGAGTGCGAACCGCCGGCCGCCGGGAGACCAGGCGCGATTCTACAATATGCTTCATATGGGAAAACCTCCGAGTGCGTCGCCCGCAGCAAAAATGCCGCGCGGCGATCGACGGAGAATTGCCCGCGTAATGTTACAAACGTAAGAACCGGATACGACTGGCTGTGGATACTTAGCGACGCGCAGGACTCGAGCAATCCGAGCTCTCGCGTATCAATATCCACGTCCCCACCAATAGCAGAAGCGCTCCACATTGGCGGACAGGCCGGTTTCATAGTTGGCCCATTTCTCGTATTTCGGCAGCTTGACCTCCTTCATCGCGGTATCGAAACATTTACCCGCGTCTGCCGCCTTTTTAACTTCGGCGGACAAATCCTCCATGTAGCCGATGTCGTCCTGAACATCCTTTTTCGTGCCGAAGCGTCCGCCCGCGTAGGGATGGCCCGGGATCATCCGATCCCAGTCGAGAGCGGCGAGCTTCTTGAGTGAATCGATATATTCCAGCGGCGAGGCGCTGTCCGGGATATTGCGAAACTGGACTTGCTCGATCGGCGCGAAGTCGACAACGAACACCAGTTTTTCCTTGGGTAGCCGCATCACCAGCGAATTGTCCGAATGGTTGCGGCCGACATAAATGAGTTCGAGCGTGGTGCCGCCGAGCGTGATCGTCTTCTTGCCGTCAACCACCTGATCGGGCATCACGATGTCGGCGAGAAGCGCGTTCTGTTTCTTCAATTCGAGCAGGCGCTCCTTGGTGCGCCGGTGCGCGATGAAAGTCGCGCCGAGATCCTTGAACGGCTGCCCGCCGGCGATGTGATCGTAATGATGGTGGCTGTAGATCACGTATTTGATCGGCTTGTCGGTGACGGCCTTGATGGCGTCGATATAGGGTTTGGCCGGACGCAGGTAGGAGATCGGATCGGTGGCAATGACGCCCTGCGGCGTCACGACGAACATCGATTGATGGCTGCCGTAACGAAAGACATAGACGTTGTCGGTGCCGTCGACTTTCTTGGTCGAAACCGGCGGCGCGTTTTGCGCCGTTGCGGCGGTAGCGCCAATCACCAAAGTCGTAAGGATTGCGACGGCGTTTAAGGTTTTCATCGATTCCTCCGCTGACGATCCGCTCATTTTACGATGGCAGGGTCGGTGAAAAGCGTGGGGCGCTCAATGAGAATTTTTCGTTTGCGCGAGGGGAATAAAGATGGACCTGCGGACCGGCGCTGATCGGCGGCTGGCGCCTAACGCACCGTGATCGTGATCGGCTCGGACATCACGGGCGGCACATGCGGGATATGGGTCCAATCGGCGAGGAGAAGCTGGAGGGTGTGCTTGCCTTCCGGCAGGGTCACCATGGCTTCGGTCTGGCCACCGCCGAAGTGCTTGTGGGTATCGTCGGCGGGAATCGGCTCCTTCATCTGCTCGGCTGTCATGGTGGTATCGATCAGCAGGTGATGGTGGCCCGTGTTCGGTTTTTCGACGCCGGCCGGAGCCACACCCATACCGGACAGCCCGAATTGCACCAGGAACGGACTACTCACGGTGTCGCCATCCTTCAAATTGATGAAGTAGACCTTCGCCCCCGCAGGCGACGGCGTTTGCGCCGCGACCGGCGCGAAACCGGTTGCGGCGAAAACAGCAAGCAGCGCGAGCGTCATTCTAAACGATGTGGTCATCTTGTCCCTCTTTTTAAAACAATCAATTGGACCGCACGAAGCTATTCAGAGCCCTTGGGCAAATTGCCGAAGGCCTATTAACCCGACATTCCAAGCGGGAGCGCAATCGTGAAGTGATAAATTCTTATTGAGTTGTTTTTTTTGCAGGAGACATCGTTCCGTTACACCAGGCCGCGCCACCGATCTCAGCTTCGCTGCCGTGCCAGCCCCAGAGCGCCGGTCGCAAACGCCCTGGCATAGCGCGCGAGCATCGCCACATCCACTGCATCGGGCCAACGGTCCGCCGTGTTGTGGAAGACCTCGGTGCCGCAGACCAGCGCGACGTAACGGGCACCGCCACGATGAATGGTGCCCGCTTCACCGCGCGGCACTGACCCGGACGGCGCCTTGTTGTCGACGCTTAGTCCTTCTTTCTCGAGCGCTGCAGCGATCCAGCTTTCGAGCGAGGCGGATACGTGAACCTGATTTGGCTGTCGCGGTGCGCCGATGTTCGCGCCCAGGTGAATGCAGGCGTAGGCGCGTTTCAAAAGGTTGGGACGATTTGCCAGGTACGCCTCGATTCCAAGAAACCCGATTTCGTGGCCGCTAAACGCGGCAAACAGGCAATCGCGTGCCGGTGCAGCTGCGGCCAACATGCGTATCGTCTCGAGCCAGCAGGCGAGGCCTCCGCCGCGCTCGCTTGCATTCCCACCAGCCGCTCCGCGGCGTCGTGATGACCAGCGGCGCCAAGCCAGGGTCGCTGCCCGCGATGCGAGCGGTGACGTTGATGGCCTGCGTCGAGGTGCGCTCCACCTGCGCAACAAGGCTCACCTCGGCGCGCTCCTGTGCACGCGCCCTCAGCCATTCGCTCTCCGCGCTTGAAATCTGCAATGCCGGCGGGCCGAACGGCGCGTTGAACGATGGCGCGTTGAGCAGGAACAGGCCAGGCCTGCTGCCTCGGGTCAATATGACCACGCCCTTGTGCGGACCCCGCCTGGCCTCCGCAACCGGGCCGCCCAATTCTTTGCGCGGTTCAATGAGCGTGAACGGCTCTGTCTCCACCAAAACGATGTCGGCGTCGCTGCCAAGCACACCGAGCGTACCGTGGACGCCTTCCGCGCCGGTAAACATCCCGTCGAACAGCGGGACGCCCTCGATACGCCGGCCCGCAACGCGAAGATGACATGAAAGGGGATCGATCCTGCTCAGGGGGAAAGACTCGACCGAAGGCTGGGCACCCAACTGCCGGGTTTGTCGAACGAGCCATTCGGCCGACCCGTTGTCAGCGGCCGTCGCCGTGCGGTGGTTCCCCTGGCTGTCGTAAGCCTCGACCGCGCCGGCGAGGCGCTGCTCCAGCCCATCAAACGCCGACATTTGCTCTGTCGCGAACAGGCGGCTCGGAGTGCTCACCGAGCCAGCCAGGGCAACGGCCATCGCGCGGACGCCGGCCAGCAAGAGTGCTCGGCGTTGAAACTCGTCGGTGCCCGAATTTCGCATTCTTATTCCGGCCGAGGCGGTTCAGGCCGAGATCGCCTTTGCCGAATCCACCTGAGTGCGCAGCATGAATTTCTGGATTTTTCCCGTCGAAGTCTTCGGAATAGGCCCGAACACGACGGCCTTCGGCGTCTTGAAGCCCGACATATGGTTGCGGCAGAACGCGATGATCTCGGCCTCGGTGGCGCTCGCTCCGTCCTTTAATTCGACGAAAGCGCAGGGCACCTCACCCCATTTCTTGTCGGGTTTCGCAACCACAGCGGCAAACAGCACGGCGGGATGATTGTAGAGCACATCCTCGACCTCGACCGAGGAGATGTTCTCGCCGCCGGAAATGATGATGTCCTTGGAGCGGTCCTTGATGATGACATAGCCGTGCTCGTCGAGCACGCCGAGGTCGCCGGTATGAAACCAGCCGCCGGCAAAGGCCTCCTCGGTGGCCTTCGCGTGCTTGAGATAACCTTTCATCACAATGTTGCCGCGGAACATCACTTCGCCGATGGTCTCGCCATCGCGCGGCACGGGCTGCATGGTCTCGGGGTCGATCACGGTGACGGCTTCCTCGAGCGGGTAGGGCACGCCTTGGCGGCGCTTTAATTGCGCGCGCTGGTCGGGGGCCAATTGGTCCCAGCCGGGCTGCTCCGCGCAAACCGAGGCGGGGCCGTAGACTTCGGTGAGACCATAGACATGCGTCAGTCTGATGCCGATGCTTTCGGCACCTTCGAGCACGGCAACCGGCGGCGCGGCGCCCGCGATCAGTCCGACCACCGGCCGCGCCTTTGCGCCCTTCGGCGCGTCGGCTGCGTTGATCAGCGTGTTGTACACGATCGGCGCGCCGCACATGTGGGTGACGCCGTGTCTTTGGATCAATTCGAAAATCTTTGATGGGTCGACCTTGCGCAGGCAAACGTTGGTGCCGGCAGCCGCCGCCACCGTCCAGGGAAAGCACCAGCCGTTGCAGTGGAACATGGGCAAGGTCCACAGATAGACCGGATGCTGGCCCAGGTTGCCCGCGAGGATGTTGCTGACCGCGTTCAAATAGGCGCCGCGATGATGGGTCACGACGCCCTTCGGATTGCCGGTCGTGCCCGAAGTATAGCTGAGTGCAATCGCGTCCCACTCGTCGTCCGGCATTCTGGGCTTAAAGCTCGGGTCACCTTCCGACAGCGCCGTCTCATATTCGATTTCGCCGATGCGCTTGCCGCCAGAGAAGGCCGCATCATCGACGTCGATGACGAACGGTCTTGGTTGCTTCATCAGGATCAGCGCCTCGGCGATGACGCTTGAAAACTCTGGATCGACCAGGATGATTTTGGCACCACCATGGTCGAGCTGGAATGCGATCGAGGGCGCATCGAGCCGGATGTTGAGCGCATTCAGCACGGCGCCCGCCATCGAGACGGCAAAATGTAATTCGTTCATCGCGGGAACGTTGGGCAGCATTGCCGCGACCGTATCGCCTTCGCCGATGCCGCGGCCGGAGAGGTAGGATGCAACACGCCGGCAGCGTTCATAGGTCTCTGACCACGTGAAACTGCGGCCCTCATAGACCGTGCTGACGTGATCGGGATAGACGGCGGCACTGCGCGCGAGAAAGCTCAGCGGCGTCAGCGGCACGTGGTTGGCCGGTGTCTTGTCCAGACCGATATCGTATTGGCTCTGTCTGAGGCTCATCGGTTACCTCCTATTGAGAAGATTACAGGAACCCGATCGAAATCCACGGAAATATAGCAACGATGATCAACCCAACCAGCAGCGCCAGCATGTAGCCCCAGATCGGCCGGATGCCTTCGGCGGGGTCCACGCGTCCGATCGCGCAAGCCGCATAGTAACCTACTCCGAACGGCGGCGCGAATAGTCCGATCCCCATGGCGAGGATGATCACCATGGCGTAGTGGACCTCGTGCACGCCGACGGCACGCGCGATCGGAAACAATAGCGGACCGAACAGCACGATCGCCGGAATCCCCTCCAGCACGCTGCCGAGGATCGTAAATGCCACGATCGATACGGCGATGAAGGCCGCGGAGCCGCCGGGCAGGCCGGTCATGGCGGCCGCGAGCGCGCGCGAAAAGCCGGATTGCGTCAATCCCCAGGCCATGCCGGTCGCGGTTCCGATGATCAGGAGGATGGCGCCCGACAGGCAGGCGGTCTCGATCAGCATCGGCAGCAACCGCCGCCAATCGAACCGGCGGTACACCAATAGGCCAACGAGGAACCCGTAGACGATGCCGATGGTGGAAACCTCGGTCGCGGTCGCAATGCCCTCGACCACCGCGGCGCGGATCACGAACGGCAGCGCCAGCGCGGGCAGGGCGATGATGAAGGCGCGGGCGATCTCGCGAGTTCCGGCCCGCTCGACATGGGCGAGGTCTTCGCTGCGGTAGCGCCACCACACCAGCGCCGACAGCGTGATCGCCAGCACCACACCGGGCAGCAGCCCGCCGGTGAATAGCGCCGCAATCGAGACGCCCGTCACCGAACCGATGGTGATCAGGACCAGGCTCGGCGGAATGGTTTCGGTCTGCGCGCCGGTTGCGGCGAGTAGCGCCACGAGATCGCCGGGCCGGGCGCCACGCGCTTTCATCTCCGGAAACAGCACCGGCGCCACCGCCGCCATGTCGGCAGCCTTCGATCCGGAGATGCCGGAGACCAGGTACATCGCGCCGACCAATACGTAATGCAGCCCGCCTTTGACATGGCCGAGCAGGCTCGCCAGGAAGCTCACCATGGCCCGGGCCATTCCCGTCATCTCGATCAGAAGGCCAAGGAACACGAACAGCGGCACCGAAAGCAGGATCAGGTGGCTCATGCCCTCGTCCATGCGGCCAACCAGCACCATCAATGGCGTGCGCGTCGTCAGCGCCAGATAGCCGAAGATCGCCAGCCCAAAGGCGAACGCGATCGGCACGCCCGCGAACACGCAAAAGCCGGCCACGCCGACGAAGAAAATGACCAGGTTGAGGTTGCCGAGCGGACGCAGCCATGGCTGCGCCAGCCAGAAAATCGCCATCAGCACCGCAACGGACAGCACGGCGCCCAGCACGAGCCTGGCATCGCCCGACCGCGCGAGCCGCAAAAGCGCAAAGAGCGCCATCAGGCAGGTACCGACCGGCAGCGCGGCGGCGCGCCAGATATTTGGAATTTGCAGCGCCGGCGTGGTGATGAAGCTCTCTTCGTAGGCGTATTCGTACGAAGGCCAGGCGATTAGAATCACGAACGCCAGCGCGGCGCAGGTTGCGACGCAGTCGAGATAGGCGCGCATCGACGGCTTTGTGTTGGCCACGATAGCGGTCATACGCATGTGCTCGGAACGGCGGAATGCCACCGCGGCGCCGAGCATCGCAAGCCACAGGAACAGGATGGAGGCGAGTTCATCGGACCAGATCAGCGGCTGGCGCAGGCCGTATCGTGCGACCACGCCAGCAAACAGGATCACGATCTCGGCCACGACCAGCATCGCCGCCGGAATCTCGACCAGCATTCCGAGTCGGGATTCGAGCGAGGCGGCAAGGGGACGGCGGCGAGGGGACGCTCCCGCCTCGCCAGCCACTGGTTCGGTGAGTTCGGCGTGAGCCATGACAGCCGCCCAAACCTGCCTGCTACGACAGCTTGCCGACGGATTTCTCCAGCAGCTCCCACGCCTGATCGCCGTATTTGCCTTTCCACTCGGCATAGAAACCGGCGGAACGAAGCTTGTCACGGAATGGCGCAATCGTCGGCTGGTTGAAAACCAAACCCTTGCCGGCCAACTCCTGCTGCAGCCCGGCATTGAGCTTGGCGACATCGGCGCGCTCGTTGACACCGGACGCATTGATGTTCTTGGCGACAATCGTGCGCACCTCCTCCGGCAGTTTCTCCCAGGCGCGGCGGTTGGCGAGGAACCAGAAACCGTCCCACATGTGATTGGTCAGCGAGCAGAATTTCTGCACTTCGTAGAGCTTTGCCGTCGAGATGATCGCCAGGGGATTTTCCTGACCCTCGACGACCTTGGTCTGCAACGCCGAATAGACCTCGCTGAAGTTGATCGAAGCGGGCGCCGCCTCGAAGGCTTTGAACATCGAGGTCCATAGCGGCGATACCGGCACACGGATCTTGAAGCCCTTGAAATCGTCAGGCCCGTTGATCGGCCTGGTCGACGACGTCGTCTGCCGAAACCCGTTGTCCCAGATCTTGTCCATGACGACGAGACCCGCCTTGGTGATTTCGCCGCGGATATACGCGCCGAGATTGCCGTCCATCGCCTTCCAGACCGTATCGTAATCCGGGAATGCAAAGCCGATACCGTTGATCGAAGCCGCCGGCACCAGCGTGGCCAGGATCAGGCCCGACAGCGTGAAAAATTCGACGCCGCCGGAGCGGATCTGACTCAGCATGTCCGTGTCGGAACCAAGCTGGTTGTTGGGAAAAATCTGCAGATCAAACCGCCCCTGGGTCTCGGACTTGATCGCCGCAGCCATTTCCTTGGCGCGGATGTTCAGCGGATGCGAATCCGCAAGATTGTTGGCATATTTATAGGTGAACTCGGCTCCCTGGCCGCGCGCCACCATGGGCGCACTGAGGCCGCCCAGCACCGCTGACGCCGCCGAGGCCTTGAGTAGGGTGCGCCGTGAAAAGCTCATCTCGTCCTCCCGTTGGTATTTTTCTTGTGAGACGCCATCCTACGGACCGGACCAGAGCCGGTCATCCGCCATCTCGCCGCCGCCGCTTATTGCAGCGTCGACGGGCGCCCGCAATATCAGCTTTCAGATGGGACGGGCGCTTGCGTACGCGGCTCCAAAGGCGGTGGGCATCTGGGCTGGTTTACGCCGCAAGGCCCGCCTGGGTTGACGCGCCGCGGCAGGAATTTCGGCTAAATACCTGATACAATTATACATATAAATATTCCATAATATACCTTATGCGAATCCGACTAGGCCATCCCACTTCCGGCCACGTCCGCGCCATCGACTATCACTCCGCGCCAGTTCGATGTATCGCGCATATCGAGCGGCTAGAGCCCCTTCCACAAACCAAGCCCGACCCTAGGTTACGTAGGCGCAGGTTTAGAGGTCATGCATCTTCGAGAATCGTGTCAGCCTTCCAGGCACGGCGGAACGTGCGGGCGCAAATCAAAAGGAGGTTCGTTATGCAGGAGCGCGCTAGGCAGACACCCGAAGCTTTGGCTATTCCGTTCGACGTTGCAAAACTCGACAGGCTCATGGAAGAGGCCGGCATCGACATCTTGCTCGCCACCTCCAAGCACAACGTTCAGTACCTTGCGGGCGCAGAGCGCGCGATTTTTTTTGACTACATGGATGCGCTCGGCGTCAGCCGCTACTTGCCGATCATGGTTTACCCCAAGGGCGCACCGGACAAGGCGGCCTTCATCGGCCATCGGCTCGAGACCCATCAGCGCGCCGTGGCACCACTTTGGATTCCGGAAGTAAAAACAACCGCCAGCGGGTCGGTCGATGCCGTGGCCCGCGCCGTCGAAGTCGTCCGCGCCACGGGCGTGCCGAGGAAGCGAATTGGGGTCGAACTGGCGTTTCTGCCGATGGATGCCGGCAAGGCCCTGTCGGAAGCCCTCCCCGACAGCCAAATCAAGGACGCACTGTTCGTGCTGGAGCGGCTGCGCGCGGTCAAGACGCCTGCCGAGCTTGCAAAGCTGCGCAAAGCGTCGGAGCTGGTTGTCGACGCGATGCTCGAAGTGATCGCCAGCCACGGGCCGGGCCGCACCAAACGCGAGATCTCGGACGCCTTACGCGTGGCGGAGGTCAAGCGCGGGCTGACTTTCGAATATTGTCTCATCGCCGCCGGCGCCAGTCACAACCGCGCACCCTCCGATCAGCGTTGGGAACAAGGCGACGTCCTGTCGCTGGATTCCGGGGGAAACTTCCACGGCTATATCGGCGATCTAGCCCGCATGGCGATCCAAGGCGAGCCGGACGCCGAACTGCAAGAAATCCTGTCTGAAATCGAAACCATCCAGCGAGCCGCCTTCGAAGCGGTGCAGCCGGGTCGCCCCGGCGGTGACATCTACGCCGCGGCGGAGAGGCTCGTGAAACAATCCAAGCAACGCGACAGCATGGAATTTCTGGCCCACGGCATGGGCTTGGTCAGTCACGAGGCCCCTCGCCTCACGGCCAATGGTCCCGTTCCATATGACGACACCGATGCGAGGCGGCCGCTCGAACCAGGAATGGTGGTTTCGATCGAGACCACGCTCAAGCATCCGCGCCGCGGCTTCATCAAGCTTGAGGACACGGTCGTCGTGACGGAGCGTGGACATGAGATATTCGGCGAAGGCGGCCGCGGCTGGAATCGCGGCGGGAGCGCATCGGCGGGAGAGATGAAATAAGTGGCGGCACGCTTAGCGCCGGCCGCCGACCTCGTCGATACGCTGCAGCAGGTCGGCCGGGTCCTCGTAGACGCGGAACGCGCCGGATTGTCTCAACTCGTCCGGCCCATAGCCGCCGCTTAAGAGACCCACGCCCAGTGCACGGCACCGGACTGCCGCGAGCATGTCCCAGATGCTATCGCCGACCACCACCGCCGTTTCGATCGGCGCGCCGAGCCGTTCCGCTGCGGCAAGAAACAGGTCCGGGTCAGGCTTGGCATATTTGACCTGATCGCGCGTCACAACCGGAGTCCGATCTGGATCGACGCCGAGTGAGGCAAGATTCACCGCCGCGGTCTCCATGCGGCCGCTGGTTGCGATCGCCCAGGGAATGCCGGCCTCCGACAACGAACTGAGCAATTCGCGCGCTCCGGGCAAAGGCCGGATTTGGGTCGCCTGCTGCCGGTAGGCTGTAGCATGAGCCTGGCGAAGCCGCTCAACGCGCTCAGCGCTGATTTCGATCCCGGTCTCGCGAAGCAACTGATTGGTGAACAAGCCTCCGCTCATGCCGATCTTGCGATGGATACGCCAGACCGACAGTTCGATGCCTTCGGCATCGAGCGCGTGCTTCCAGGCCAGGACATGCTGATAGACGCTGTCAACAAGCGTGCCGTCGAGATCGAACAGGAAGACCGGTTGGATGCGCATGTCAGTGCCCTCGCTGAGCGTAGTGGGCGCGAGGTTTTCCTTCCGCGCCCGGTACTTCATTGCGTTTTCACATCACGCACCAATGGACACGACTGACTGGTCGTAATTGCCAGAGCCCATGCTTCCGGGTTCGAAAATCTCGTGCTCGGCGATCCAGTCAAACGACTGGGAGAACACTTCACGGCTGTAGGGCTCGAAGACGATGCGCTCGCCCGGCCCCCAGCGACGCGTATCCATCGCGGCGTGGAAGCGTTCGGGAAACTCCATTTTGTAGTAATGCGTGTACTTCTCCGGTCGCAGATCGATATCGCGCTGTGCCCGGCGCAACGCCTCGAAGTAACGTCTTACGTCCGCCATATCTGGATCGCCATTGACCATCGCGCCGATCATGAAGGTGGTGTCGATGATCTTGCGATAGCCGAGTTGCTCGGCGAAATAATAGGGGCCACCGAACAGTGTCGCAGCCCGCGCCCTGCCCTCGAAGAACGCCTCCATGCGGCTGAACAGCATGCCCTCGTCAAACGAGAGATTGATCTGCTGTTTCTCGAGGTAGGTTTCGAGGGCCTGGATAGTGGCGTAATGGCTGCCCGACTGGAATCCAACCGAGATGGGGACGCCTGCGAGATCGGCCGGCGATGCGATCCCCGCGTTGGCAGGCACGAAGATCCCGGACGGAGCCACCGAGTAGGCGTCGGCAAACAACTTCGTATGGCCGCGCGAAGCGGCGACATTCACGGTCCAATGGCAAGCGCACGTGATATTGGATTCGCGCCCTTTCTCGATGCTCTGGAAAGCACCGCTATGGCCTGATGTGGCGTGGTGAGCGCCGTCGGTGGAACGGATGAACTCCTTGAATTCATAATCGAGGCCTTCGTCGCGAAAGTAACCTTTCTCTTCCGCCACCCACTCCTGCAGTCGGAAGTGCGGCTCGATCTTGAACTTCGGCATGGCTTCCGCTCCCATGTGTTCGTTGGGTCCATCCCTTTTATTCACCAAGCCTATCGCAAAGCTCACACTTCAGCGATGCCAAAATTGGAACAACCGTTATGCCACGGTTGAATTTATTGCGCGAACGATGAAACCTAGCGCCCCTTGAACCGGGGAAGCATAACCTACAAATGCCGGGACGACAGGCCGGAAGGTTCAGTACCTCGACATAGCCGCAATGTTTGGACTATCTTGTCGGTCATGAGCGATCACGACCATCGCCACGACCATTCCGACTTGTCGGAGACCGAATTGCGCGTGCGCGCGCTCGAGACGATCTTGACCGAGAAAGGCTATGTCGAGCCGGCTGCGCTCGATGCCATCATCCAGGCCTATGAAACGAAAATCGGCCCGCACAACGGCGCGCAGGTTGTGGCCAGGGCCTGGTCCGATCCCGCTTTCAAAAAGGCTCTGCTCGAGGATGGCACCAAGGCCGTGAGTACGCTCGGCCATGTCAGCCGGGTCGGCGATCATCTCGTCGTTGTCGAGAACACGCCACAGCGTCACAACATGGTCGTGTGCACGCTGTGCTCCTGTTATCCCTGGGAAGTGCTGGGCCTTCCGCCGGTCTGGTACAAGGCCGCGCCCTATCGTTCGCGCGCCGTGAAAGACCCGCGCGGCGTGCTCGCCGATTTCGGCGTCACCCTGCCGCAGGAAACCGAGATCCGGGTATGGGATTCGACCGCGGAGACGCGTTTCCTGGTGCTGCCGATGCGGCCCAAAGGCACCGAGGGCTGGAGCGAGCAGCAACTCGCCGAGCTCGTGACGCGGGACTCGATGATCGGCACCGGATTTCCGAGGACGCCGGGAGCGCCATCGTGAACGGCGTGCATGACATGGGCGGCATGGATGGTTTCGGCAAGGTCGAGCCGGAGCCGAACGAGCCGATGTTCCATTCAGAATGGGAAGCGCGGGTGTTGGCGATGGTGCGCGCGATGGGCGCCGCAGGTGCCTTTAACATCGATGCGTCGCGCTTCTATCGAGAGACGCTGCCGCCGCATATTTATCTCGGCAGTTCATATTACAAGAAATGGCTGCTCGGTCTCGAAGACCTGCTGGTTGACAAGGGCTTTATTGCATCCGGCGAAGTTGCCGCCGGGCATGCGATCGAGCCGGCGAAACCGCTCAAGCACGGAAAGTTCAGCCGCAATGATGTCGAACGCATCATGGTGCGCGGCAAATTCGGCCGTGCAGCGTCCGCACCCGCAAAATTCAAGCCGGGCGATCGCGTACGCGCCCGGAATATTCATCCCATCACCCACACCCGGCTGCCCCGCTACGTGCGCGGCCATGTCGGCGTGGTCGAGCGCGATCACGGCTGCCAGGTATTTCCGGATTCGGCCGCGATCGACGCCGGCGAGAATCCACAATGGCTGTACACCGTGGTGTTCAATGGTGCCGAATTGTGGGGCCCCGACGCCGACCCGAGCGTGAAGATCTCCATCGATGCATTCGAGCCCTATCTGGAGGCGGCATGATGGATGCGGCCGCCGCGCGTGAGGCAACCAAAGCCATTCCCGGCGTCCCCCGCGACGACGAAGGTCCCGTGTTTCGCGCGCCCTGGGAGGCGCAGGCGTTTGCCATGGCGCTAACGCTGCATGAACGCGGGCTCTTCACCTGGAGCGAATGGGCGAGCGCGCTCGCCAGCGAGATCAAGCGCGCCCAGGCGGCCGGCGACCCTGACACCGGGGAGACGTATTATCGACATTGGCTAGCGACGCTGGAGAACCTCGTTGCCGCGAAAGGCGTGGCCTCAACCGCTACCTTGCATCGCTACCGCGACGCTTGGGACCACGCCGCCGAACGCACCCCGCATGGGGCGCCGATCGAACTCATGCCGGGGGATTTTGGTTAGCGGCACCCATGTGAGCGCAAGCTGGCTCTCAAGTAAAGTCGTCATACCCGCGAAAGCGGGTATCCAGTACGCCGAGACCTCTCGGTCGATCAACGGTGCCTCTTGAATACTGGATCATCCGCTTTCGCGGATGATGACATTGTGCGTGTGGCAAGTTCATCGCTCCGCATATTCCCGCCAACCCCTGGCGCGCAGTGCGCACGCCGGGCATTCGCCGCAACCATATCCCCACTCATGCTGCGCACCGCGCTCGCCGAGGTAACAGGTGTGCGAGTGTTCGCGGATCAGGTCGACCAGCGCCGTCCCGCCGAGATCGCTCGCGAGCTTCCAGGTCGAGGCCTTGTCCAGCCACATCAGCGGCGTGTGCAATTCGAATTGCCTGGTCATGCCGAGATTGAGCGCGGACTGTAGCGCCTTGATGGTCTCGTCGCGGCAATCCGGATAGCCGGAATAATCGGTCTCGCACATGCCGCCGATGATGTGGCGGATGCCGCGCCGATACGCCAGCGCTGCCGCAAACGTGAGGAACACCAGATTGCGGCCCGGCACGAACGTATTCGGCAGGCCATCCTCCCCCATTGCGATCGCGACGTCGCGCGTCAGCGCGGTGTCGGAAATATCGGCCAAGGTCGGAATCGCCAGCGTGTGGCTCTCGCCAAGCTTCGCCGCCCAGTCCGCGCGCAACGATTTGAACCCGTCGAGCAGACGATCGCGGCACTCAAGCTCGATGGCGTGGCGCTGGCCGTAGTTGAAGCCAAGCATTTCGACGCGCGCAAAACGCTCCAGCGCCCAGGCCAGGCAGGTCGCGGAATCCTGTCCGCCGGAAAACAGCACCAGTGCAGAGTCGGATTGGGGTTGACCTTTCATAAACCCGCCTTAGCACTCATCCATTCTCAGACCAATCGGTGGAAATCGGCTTCGTTCCGCTGGGATTGGCACGCCTGTTGCGCCATAAAGCCCTCCCCTCCGCGACTTCGGAAAAACGCCATGCGCCCTTCCCGCGACATTTCCGGCCTGCTCGACATCATGGCGAAGCTGCGCACGCCCGGCAGCGGCTGCCCGTGGGACCTCGAGCAGAATTTTTCGACGATAGCGCCCTACACCATCGAGGAAGCTTATGAGGTCGCTGACGCCATTGCGCGTGGCGATCTCGACGATCTGCGCGACGAGCTCGGTGACCTCCTGTTGCAGGTGGTGTTCCACGCCCGCATGGCCGAAGAGCAGAACGTATTCGCGTTCGGCGACGTCGTTGAAGCGATCACGCAAAAAATGATCCGGCGCCATCCGCACGTCTTTGCTGACAAGGACGGAACGCTGACGCCTTCGGATGTGAGGGGCGCATGGGACCGCATCAAGGGCGAAGAGAAGCTAGAGCGCGCCGGGCGGCGGCCGCCGGAAGACCCCACGCACCAATCGCTGCTCTCAAGTGTCAGGGCGGGGCAGCCGGCGCTGACGCGGGCGATGGAATTGCAGCGCAAGGCCTCCACGGTCGGCTTCGACTGGAACGATGTGCGCGCGGTGCTGCACAAGATCCGCGAAGAGGCCGACGAGATCGAGGCTGCGCTCGATCGTGGCGACGCCGACGAACTCGCTGCCGAAACCGGCGATCTGCTGTTCGCGCTGGTCAACCTGGCGCGGCATGTCGGCGCCGACCCGGAATCGGCGCTGCGCGGCACGAACGCGAAATTCGAACGCCGCTTTGCCTATATCGAGCGCGCGCTGGCGGCCAAGGGCCGCTCGATCGACGGCGCGTCGCTCGAAGAGATGGATGCGTTGTGGAATGAGGCCAAAAGCACCGAGCGGCCAGCGGCGTCAGCATCGGTCGGAGTGCAATACGGCCGCTAAAGCAGAATGATGTTAGCCGGTCTTCTTATACCGGTACTGTGCATGGGGTTGTTTTCGCTTTTTTGTTCACGCCACCCGCGGCACTGCGTCGAACCGGTTGACCACGATGTCGCGCTTGGTCTCGTCGACACGCACGGTCATGTCGAAGCGGCCATCATGCAGCTCTTTGTTGAGAACTTCGGCATTGCGATGCAGCCAGCTGATGCCCGCGCCATCGGAAGCATCGATCGACAGGTCAAGGGTCATGCGCCTTGCCGCGAGGCGATCCTCGATCGCTCGCAACAATTCGTCGATCCCCTCCCCCGTCACGGCGGAGACGAGGAGACATGGCCGCTCCGGCGGACGGCGGGCGGCGATGTTGCGCAGGTTCTCGCGCTGCTCCGCGTCGAAGCGATCGATCTTGTTCCAGACTTCCAGGATGCGCGCGCCTGCGTCCGGATCGATGCCGAGCTGACGCAGCACCGCCTCGACGTCGCGCTCCTGCGCCTCCGCATCTTCATGCGAGATGTCACGGACGTGCAGGATGACGTCGGCTTCCAGCACTTCTTCCAGCGTCGCACGAAACGCCGCCACAAGTTGCGTCGGCAGATTGGAGATGAAGCCGACGGTGTCCGACAGCATCGCCTTGCCGCCATGCGGCAGCTCCAGCGCGCGCAGGGTCGGATCGAGGGTTGCAAACAGCATGTCGGCGGCCTGCACCTCGGCGCGCGTCAGGCGGTTGAACAGCGTCGACTTGCCGGCGTTGGTGTAGCCGACCAGCGCCACGACACGGTACGGCACCCGCTGCCGCCCGGCACGATGCAGCCGCCGGGTCGCCTGGACCTTTCGCAGATCGTTCTCAAGCCGCCCAATACGATCGCCGATCATGCGGCGGTCGGCCTCGATCTGGGTTTCGCCGGGACCGCCCATGAACCCAAATCCGCCGCGCTGGCGCTCAAGGTGGGTCCAGGATCGCACCAGCCGCGAGCGCTGATAGTTGAGATGCGCCAATTCGACCTGCAGCGCGCCCTCGCTGGTTTTGGCGCGGCGACCGAAGATTTCCAGGATCAGCCCGGTACGGTCGAGCACCTTCGTGTTCCAGGCCTTCTCGAGATTGCGCTGCTGGATCGGTGACAGCGCGCAATCCATCACCACAAGCTCGATCGCATGAGGGGTGACGAGACCAACGATCTCCTCGACCTTGCCCTTGCCGAGATAGGTCGCGGGCCTGATCTGGCCGATCGGCGCGATCAGTGCGTCCACAACGGTGAGATCGATGGCGCGCGCGAGGCCCACGGCCTCTTCAAGCCGCGCTTCGGAATCGCGCTGGGCATGAGACTCCGTTTGCGCATCGGGATCGCCCCGGCGCATCCGCAAATAAGGGCCGATGACAATCACCCGCCCTGTCTCTGTGCCCCTTGCCGACCGCGGACGGTCGGCGCCCCCTTCAAGATTGCGGGGTTCCAATCAGGTCACTCTCAAGCCGGAGCATCCTCACCGCCTTCGAACAACTGGATTGGAGCGCCGGGCATGATGGTCGAGATCGCATGCTTGTATACAAGCTGCGAATGACCGTCGCGCCGTAGCAGCAGGCAAAAATTGTCGAACCAGGTGACAATCCCCTGCAGTTTCACTCCATTGACCAGAAAGATCGTCAGTGGCGTTTTGGTTTTACGAACGTGGTTGAGGAAGGTGTCTTGTAGATTTTGTGCGCGGTCTGCCGCCATTGTTGTTGTCCCGCCGTCTTGTGCTTATTTTTATTGAACCGGGTTTTGCTCTCTCGCGGAGCCTCCCCGGTTGCCCGCTTCCCATGAGATCCCCCTCCGAGAGGCGCAGCGATGCGATTAGAAGGCAGGCGCGGTTTTTAGGCAAGCCGGTTCAGGCGGCAGTTGGGCCAAACAGCGGCGCATTCTCCGTAAAAGCCCGGAAAAGGGATCAAATTTCCCAACCAACGCATGAACACCGCCGCTGGGAAGAGCGATCAGCCCACACCCAGCGCCTTCAGCTTCCGATGCAGCGCCGAGCGCTCCATGCCGACGAATTCCGCCGTTCGGGAGATGTTCCCGGAGAAGCGGCTGATTTGCGCGATCAAATAGTCGCGCTCGAACACCTCGCGTGCCTCGCGCAACGGCAGGCCCATGATGTGTTCACCATTGTTGCTGGTCGGCATCGCCGGCACCATCGAGCCCACGTCCTGAGGCAGCATATCGGCCGTAATGATGACCTCCGGACCGCCGCCGGCGAGGATCATGACGCGCTCGACATTGTTGCGGAGCTGGCGGACGTTTCCCGGCCAGACATGCGACTGCAGCACCGCCATCGCGTCCTGACCGATCTGTCGCTTCGGCAGGCCGGTGGCGCTCGAAATCTGGTCCATGAAATAATCGATCAGCTCCGGGATGTCCTCCCGCCGCTCCGACAAAGGCGGCACCCTGATCGGCACGACCGATAGCCGGTGGTAGAGATCTTCCCGGAACCGCCCCGCGGCGATCTCCTCTTCGAGATTGCGCGCGGTCGAGGAAATGATGCGCACGTCGACATGCACTTTGGCCGTGCCGCCGGAACGCTGGAAGGTCTGATCGACCAAGACCCGCAGGATCTTGTTCTGGGTCTCGCGCGGCATGTCGCCGATTTCATCGATGAATAGTGTGCCGCCATGGGCTTCTTCCAGTGCGCCGGCCTTGCGCTGCTGTTCGCCGTTCGACTGCTCGATGCCGAAAAGTTCGACTTCCATGCGCTCCGGCGTGATCGCCGCGGCGTTGATCACGACGAACGGACCTTCGGCACGGCTTGAAGCCATATGCAGCGTGCGCGCCGCCAGTTCCTTGCCGGCCCCGGAGGGACCGACGATCAGGATCCGGCTGTTGGCCTTGGCGGCCCGTTCGATGGTCTGGCGCAACTGATTCATGCACGGCGACCGCCCGGTAAGGACGCTTGCGGCCGGCGCGAGCTGCTTGAGCTCCTTCACCTCGCGTTTCAGCCGCGAGGTCTCCAGCGCCCGCGTCGCCACCAGGATCAGCCGGTCGGCCTTGAAGGGCTTTTCGATGAAATCATAGGCGCCGCGCTTGATCGCCGCGACCGCGGTCTCGATATTGCCGTGTCCGGAAATCATGACGACCGGCAGATCGGCGTTATCGCGCTTGATCTGTTCCAACAGCTGCAACCCGTCAAGCTTGCTGCCCTGCAGCCAGATGTCGAGAAACACCAGATTGGGGCGGCGATTGGCGATCTCCGTCAGCGCGGAATCGCTGTCGCGCGCGGTTCGGGTGCCGAAGCCCTCGTCGTCGAGAATGCCCGCAACCAGATCGCGAATGTCGGCTTCATCATCGACAATCAAAATATCACTTGCCATGGATCGCGCCTGCCTTGTCAGCCGCCTGTTGCGGCTTCGATCTTTGCTTCATTGTTGGTCGTCTCTACGGGCCGTGCGGTTTCGCCCGCCGGCTGATTTGTTTCCTGCGCCTTCGCCTCGACGCTCTGCTCCCGCACCTCGACCTTGGCTGCGTGTCCCGACACCGCGAACCGCAGCCGCATCCACGCGCCGCGCTGACCGGGGCGGAAGTCCGAGGCGTCCTTGAGTTCAATGCGGCCGCCATGGTCTTCCAGCACGCGGCCAACAATCGCAAGCCCTAGCCCCGTACCCTTTGCCCGCGTCGTCACATAGGGTTCGAGCAACCGTGCCCGCGCCACCTTCGGCAGGCCGATACCGTTATCGATGACATCGATCACGATGTCGTCGTTCTCGCGCGCGGCAATGACATCAATGCGACCCTTGCCGAGCTCTTCCGGCGGAACCTGCTCGATCGCTTCGGCCGCATTCTTGACGATATTGGTCACCGCCTGCGAAATCAGCCGACGATCGAACTGCGCCTGCAGCGGGTCCTGCTTGATATCGGTCTCGATATCGAGATCGGGATGCGCAACCTTCATCAGGAACACCGCCTGCCGCACTGTATCGGCAGCATCTTCCCCTTCCATCACCGGCTTTGGCATCCGCGCAAAGCGAGAGAACTCGTCGACCATGCGTCTGATGTCATCGACCTGCCGCACGATGGTGTCCGTGCATTGATCGAAGACGACCTTGTCCTCGGTGATGACCTTGCCGAATTTGCGGCGAATGCGCTCGGCGGAGAGCTGAATCGGCGTCAACGGGTTCTTTATCTCGTGCGCGATGCGGCGCGCGACGTCCCCCCACGCCGAGGTCCGCTGTGCGGAAACGAGTTCCGTGATGTCGTCCAGCGTGATGATATAGCTGTCGCGCGACTGGCTGGTCTGTTCGGCGCTGACGCGGACCGACAGATTGCGCTCCTGGCCGTCGCGGGTGATCGTAATCTGGCCCTGCACCAGCCGCTGCGTGCCCTCGCGCGCCGTTTTCATCATCTCGTCGAGCTCGGGCAGCACGTCCGACAGGGGATGATCGAGCGTTTCCGATTCCGCGTGGCCGATCAGCTTCTCGGCGGAGCGATTGAGAATGCCGACGCTGCCCGAGGCATCGACGCCGATGATCCCCGCACTCGCCGAGGACAACACCGCTTCGATGAAGCGGCGGCGGCTGTCGATCAGGTCGCTGGCGCTGACCAACTCGTCGCGCTGGGTGCGCAGTTCCTGCGTCATCTTGTTGAAGGTCTCCCCTAACTGAGCGAGATCGCCTTCCGACTTGTGAACCGGCACCTGCACGTGCAGGTCGCCGGTCGAAACCACGATGGCGGCGCCCATCAGCCGCCGGATTGGTGCCACCAGCCAATTGGCGAAATTCAATCCGATCAGGACCGAGGCCATCAGGATGGTGAGCGCGATCACCGCAAACATCAGCGCGAAGGCCACCTGGATACCGAGCCGGCGCGATTCGACCTGGGCGTATTCGGCGACGCTGGTCTCGGTCTGCTTGAGCTGCGCCACCACCCGCGGATCGAGCAGCCGCGCGACGTAGAGGAAAGTGTCGTTGAATGCCCTAAGCCGGATCACCGCCGCGACATAGTTGGCTTCCGGAAATACCGCGATCTGCGGCTCGGTTTCACTGACGTTAGAGAGAAAATCGGGCGGTGGCGCCGTGAAATTCTGCGAAATGCCGGTCTCCGCCTTCTCCTGGACGCCGCCGTCCTTGTCGAGCAGCATGGCGCCGGGTAGATCGCGCGATTGCGCGTTTGCGGTGAGCAGTTGCTTGAACGATCCGCGATCCTGGTCGAACAGCGGGCGGGCGTGGGCGATATCATTCGCCATCCCCAGGATGTCGCCGCGGATGAGTTGCGCATGTTCGTAGGTGTAGGCGCGCGCAATGATCAGCGAGTTCTGGATCACTTCACGCGTCGGCCCCGAAAACAGCCGATCGAGGCCACGATCGATGGTGACGTTGGCGACGACGGCCACCAGCACCGCCGGCAGCACCGCAATCACCGAGAACAGGCTGACGATCTGGACGTGCAGCCTTGCCGCGGCCCGGCCGCGGCGGCGGGCCTGGACCATCAGCCAGACTTCGCGGACGATGATCCCGACCAGGAGCAGGATGGTGGCGGCGTTGATGAGCAGGAACGAGCCGACCACGTCGCGCGTCGGCTCGATCCGCGTTAGCCCGGTCAGCACCACGAAGGTGAGGAAAGCCGACAGAAGCGCCAACCCGACCGCAAACGGCGCCAAGACCTTCCGCAGGGACCAGCCCTTGGATTCGGTCAGCGATGGGTCGAACGATGCGGCCGAGGTGTCTGCGCTGGTCATTCCGGCGAGGTGATGCTGTGAAGGCCTACGTCCGCCGCGGGCGGACTGATGCATTCATATCACAATGTTGCCGAATTGCGACAATTCCGCGGCGCATTATACCCGCGAAAAATATCCATCCCCAGCGGATCGGCGATTCGCCAACAGATTGGGAGGCAAGGGACAGCGAGATGCTAGCCGCCGCTCCGGTAGACCTGGATGTCGAGGTCGCGGATCTTCTTGCGCAGCGTGTTGCGGTTCAGCCCCAACAGGTCGGCGGCCCGGATCTGGTTGCCCCGTGTCGCGGCCAGGGCTGCCGTGAGCAGCGGCACCTCGATCTCCGGACAGATAGGCTTCGACGGCGCCGCCGAGATTGTCGACCCCGTGCTGCACGCTGCCGCCGGAGCTCACGGCCGGCGGCGCCAACTCGCCGTCGATCACTGAACCGGTGATCACGTCCTGCGGATAGAGCGCGGCGAGCCGGCGCGCCAGATTTTCGAGTTCGCGCACATTGCCGGGCCAGCGATGCTGCTTCATCCGCTCCAGCGCCAGGGCGTCGAGCTTCTTCGGCGGCAATCCGTCTTTTTCGGCAAGCGCAAAGAAATGCCGGACCAGGTCGGGCATATCCTCGATCCGCTCGCGCAGCGGCGGCAGCCGCAGCGGCACGACGTTGAGGCGGAAGAACAGATCTTCGCGGAACAGGCCCTGCTGGATCAAGAT
>VAZV01000298.1 GCA_005884765.1 Alphaproteobacteria bacterium | reverse complement strand
GGGTGTGAAACACAGCGTGCTGTCCATCGAGGGCATGTTCGAGGCCACGCTCGCGACCCTCAAGGGCGAGTTCACCGGTCGGCCGCCGGACGCCACCGAGGAGAACATCCAGTCCCGCTGCCGCATGCTGCTGCTCATGGGGCTGTCGAACAAGACCGGACGGATGCTGCTGACCACCGGCAACAAGAGCGAGATGGCGGTGGGCTATGCGACGCTGTACGGGGATATGGCCGGCGGCTTCGCGCCGATCAAGGACTGCAGCAAAGTGCTGGTGTACCGCCTGGCGAACTACCGCAACTCACTCGGTCGCGTGATCCCGCAGCGGGTGATCGAGCGTGCGCCGTCCGCGGAGCTGCGCCCCGGGCAGAAGGACTCCGATTCGCTCCCCCCCTACGAGGTGCTCGACCCGATTCTCGAGGCGTTCATCGAAGAGGACCTGTCGGTGGATGAGATCGAGGCGCGCGGCTTCGACCGAGCCACCACCGCCAGGATCCTGGACCTCGTGAAGCGCAACGAATACAAGCGCCGCCAGGCGCCGCCTGGCGTACGCGTCAGCCGCCGCGCCTTCGGGCGCGACTGGCGCTATCCGATCACCAGCGGCTACCGCCGCTAGCTACTTTCCGAGATGAAGGGAGAGAGGGCCCTCCCATTCGACAAGCGCCGCAGAAATGAAATGTGATCAGTCTCACGAGCGGCACAGGTCGGCCCCCATCGTCGTTCGGGACTTGGTACATTTTTGCTACCGAGTCGTTCAGAATTGCGAACAGCGCGGATTCGATGCCGCGTAGTGGGAACAAGCTATGTCGTTCGGGTGGTTCAACGCGCGCCAGGCCGCCGAGGTTGGCGCCGCATTAGCCGATCAATTTGCGCCGCCGACGGCGTCACACTCGCTAACGCGCGGCAAGAAAAGCCCGGCGCAAGGGAAAGGCGCTGCGGCGCTGCCGGAGCTGCTGCGGCGGGCCGAACGCGAAACTCGTGCTCTAGGGCTGAATTTCTTCAAGAAGGCAACGTTCGCGAACTCCTTCAAATGGAAGTTGCTCGAGAACGGCGTCGAAAGGGAGCGGGCCGATGAGGTAACCCGGCGGCTGGTCCTGCACATCTCCCGGAGTCAAGCCGACTCGGTGCCGGGTCGTGATTCGGGTGCCAGGCCGACGGATCAGGCCAGCTCCAGCAGAACCCAGCATCTTCTTGCCCAGGGTAATGAATACCTGGCTCAGCGCGCTTATGCCAAGGCGATCGCTTCTTATGAGCGGCTGCTCGAGCTCGATTCCCGTCATCCCGAGGCGCTCAACAACCTCGGGGCGGCTTTTTGCAAGCTGGGCCGCTATCCGGAGGCCGAGCAGCATTTCCGTCGTGCTATCGGCTTGAAGCCGAAGTATGCCGACGCACACGGTAATCTTGGGACTGTGCTTCGATGGAGGGGGCACCTCGCCGGAGCCGAGAATTCCCTCAGACGGGCCGTCAAGCTGAAGCCGAATCATCTGGATGCCCGCAGCAGCCTCGGCCTGACCCTCCTGACCCTTGGCCGCCCGATCGATGCCAAAGCTGAGTTCGAGAAAGTGCTCAGGATCGCGCCTCGTCATGCCGAGGCCTTGGTTGGCATGGCACACGTCGCCCGTGCGGAAGGTCGCTTCGCCGAGGCAGAGGCCCTGTTAAAACGTGTGCTCGAGACCGATCCGAACATGCCCGTCGCTTGGGCGGCCCTGGTTGGACTGCGCAAGATGACACCCGATGGCCCCTGGCTGCAACGCGCGCAAGACATTGCGGCAAGCGGGATCGCACCGCTGGACGAGGCCGACCTGCGCTTTGCAATGGGAAAGTACTACGACGATGTCGCGGACTTCGAGCCGGCCTTTCGCAGTTACCAACGCGGTAACGACCTCCTGAAGACGATTACTGCGGAAAAGTATCAGCCAGACACGCACACGCAGCTCGTCGACGACCTGATCCGCGTCTACACGCGTGAGACGATCTCTGGAACAGAGGGTGGTGGCCGTGCCTCGGTGAAACCGATCTTCGTCGTGGGCGAACGACGCCGTGCGCCAGCATGCAACCGCGATACGGCAAGGACCACCCGCCGAGCCGCTGAGAAAGAAGCTGGCGAAAGAATATTTGCGGGTTCTGAACGGCCACTCCGCCGATGCAGCGCGCATCGTGGACAAGGCACCGGTCAACTCCGACCATCTGGGCTTGATTCACGCGGTACTGCCGAACGCTCGTATCATCTACCTGCGACGCGACCCGATCGACACGTGCCTGTCCTGCTATTTCCAGCAGTTTTCTCCAGCTCTGAACTTCACCATGGACCTGTCGGACCTGGCGCACTACTACCGGGAGCATCACCGGCTCATTACGCACTGGCGTAGCGTGCTTCCGCCGGAAACGATTCTGGACGTGCCGTACGAGGGACTGATT
>VAZV01000134.1 GCA_005884765.1 Alphaproteobacteria bacterium | reverse complement strand
TCCGCAGGCCGCTTCCGGGCGCGGCGAGTGGTGGTCAAGGCCAGGGTGGTCCGGCTCAATCCGCAAGGTAAGGGTTCGCGGGGTCCGAAGATGCGGGGGACGATGAGCAGGGCCGTGGATGCCCATCTGCGTTACCTTGAACGGGATGGTGTTACGCATGACGGCGAGCGGGGCAAGGCCTATTCGGCGTTCGAGAACGAGGCTGACGGTAAGGCCTTTGTGGAGCGCGGGCGGGAAGATCGTCATCAGTTTCGGTTCATCGTCGCACCCGAGGATGCCGCAGAGATGGGCGACCTTCGCGGCTTCACCCGTGACCTCATGCGCCAGATGGAATTGGATCTGTCTACCCGCCTCGACTGGGCCGCGGTCGGCCATCACAACACCGGTCATCCGCATACCCACATCATCGTCAGGGGCGTGCTCGATGACGGCCGCATCCTCAACATCGCCGGCGACTACATCGCCCATGGCATCCGCCACCGGGCGAGCGAGCTGGTCACCCGGGAATTGGGTCACCAGAGCGAGATCGAGCTTCAGACCAAGCTGCAGAACGAGGTCGAGGCCGAGCGGGTGACCCGGCTCGACAAGATCCTCTTGAGCGAGCAGCAGGAGCAGGGGGTGATCGACCTACGCCCCGGCGAGGGCGCGACCTTCCTGGTCCGCGAAAACCGCAACCTGATGATCGGCCGGGTCAGGCACCTGGAGCGCTACGGAGTGGCAAGAGAGCTTGAGTCAGGACGATGGTCCCTTTCCGACCGCGCGGAGCAAGTCCTGAAGGATTTGGACCACCGCAATGAAGCCATCAACTCGATCCATCGGGCACTCACCAAGAATGGTCTCGCCGAGGAGCGTGGTGCCGGCCAATTCGCCCTTCACGGCGAAGGCTTAGGCGAGAGGATCGTCGGCCAGGTCCTGGCCAAAGGCCTGGCCGGAGACGAGATGGGCGAGCGCGTCTACCTGGTCGTCGACAGCATCGATGGCCGCGTCCATCACATGGAGTTCAAGGACCCGAGCCGGATCGAGGAGCTCAGGCGGGACATGATCGTCGAAGCGGCCCCAGTCGTGTCCGGTCCAAGACCTGCCGACCGCAACATTGCCGGCAATGCCAGGGAGGACAACGACATCTACCGGCCGAGCCGGCACCTGGAGCGTATCCACGACAGCTTTCAGCGGCAGGGCAAGGACCCCGAAGCTTTCGTGCGTTCCCATGTCCGCCGCCTGGAAGTGCTGCGCCGGGCCAGCCTTGTCGAGCGGATCGATGCCGATAATTGGAAGGTCCCGAAGGACATCGTCGAGCGTGGGCAGGCTTACGACCTCAGCCAGGGCGGCGACGGGTTGAGAATTCGGACGCTCTCGGCCATCGGCCTCGACCGGCAGATTGCCAGCGACGGTGCGACTTGGCTCGACCGCCAGATGATCGCGGACGACCGTTCGGACCTCCGAGACAGCGGCTTTGGCCGAGAGGTCGGCAGAGCCATGAATCGGAGGGCGCAGCGACTTGTGGAGATGGGTCTCGCAACCGTCAAGGACGGCAAAATTCGCGTCCCTGTCGACATCGTGGCGACTCTTGAGCAACGGGAGATTGAGCGTGTCGGCCATCAGATGGCGAGAGAGCGCGGCCTAACCTACATGCCAGCAAACGCTGGCGAGTATGTCAGTGGCCGCCTTGCTGGTGTCGCCAGCCTCGTCAGCGGACGCTTCGCCATGATCGACAACGGGCTTGGCTTTCAGCTGGTGCCTTGGCTACCGATGCTTGAGAGGCACATCGGCCGGCATATCACCGGAGTAGCGCGCGAGGACGGCGGAATCGAGTGGACGCTGGGACGAAACCGAGGGCTCAGCGTGTAGTGCAGTCACGGCATAACGACTAGGCTGGTTGAAACTCAATAAGCAAAGTTAAAGGGAACGCGCACAAAAGGCAGCTTTCGGCGAACTCTCAAAGCGCCGCCAAGCCAGTTACGCTGCCCGCCGATACGAAAACAGGGCTTCCAAAACAGTGGGTTGCGCAATGTAGCGGACCACTGACTCGAACCCCCGACTTTTCAGATCCTTCCGATCAGTCAGCGCTGGCTCGTCACACTGGTTGGATTTTTGGCTGTAAGCCATTGAAGTCTAATGCTCGGATTTTGGCTCGGTTGGAAAAATTCTCTTGAGAGATCAACGGTAGTGCTGTGTCTCTTAATCAGCGGGTCCCAGGTTCGAGCCCTGGTGCGCCCACCAAGCAAAAACCCTTCTTTGTCAATAAATTACGGGAGCTGTCGCCGAGAACAAAAGGGGTCTCGTGCGACGTTTTTTGTGGAGGATGTCGCACGGCCAGATTGCTGTGCGACTTGTCTGTTGTTTCTGTTTCTACACTACTTGCGATCCTGAGCCGGCAGCAGAATAACTTTGCCGATGGTCGCGCGTGTCCCTATGGCTCGGTGCGCCGCAGCGATCTCGTCGAGCGCGTATCGCGCACCAACCTGCGTCTTCAGTTCGTCCGCCGCGGAAAGCGCGAACAGCGTTGCAAGGTCGGCCTTCAGATTTTCCGGCGTCAGCAGCGGGATCAGCGCGATGCCCTTAAGTGACTGGTTCTGCTCGATCATGACGTTGAGCGCGCGGTAATCGACGTCGGCGCGACCGAGCGCGCCGAACAGCAGTTCACCCTGCGGCGCGAGCGCCGGAAGATATTCACTAGAGAAACCACCACCTACGAAATCGTAGACGATATCGACCTGCTCGCCATCGGCCGCGGCCTCCACCGCCGCGCCCCATCCTGCGCCGCTGTAGATGACGCCGGCATCGGCGCCGAGGGCACGAGCGACATCGAGCTTTCGTTCGGAACCCGCAGCCGCGATAATCTTGCGCGCTCCGCGCCGCCGAGCCAGTTGAACGACCAGCGAACCGACGCCACCCGCCGCGGCAAGCACCAGTATCTTCTTATGAGCCGGATCGGCGCGTCGCACGGCGTGGAGAGCCGTCAAGCCTTGTACCATCAGCGCCGCCGCCTCTTCGAACGCGACATCGTCGGGGACTGGATAGGTCTGCTGGGAATCGACGGCAATGAACTGCGCGTACCCGCCGGTCGCTCCTATCGCGAAAAGCGGAACGGCAACGCGGCTGCCGACGGAGACACGGGCATCCCCACTGGCCTCTTCGACCACCCCAGCAACCTCGACGCCTGCGATAATCGGCAGCGTTGGACTAAAGCCGTAGCGACCTTCCCGCATCAAGGTCTCGAAATAATTGACCCCGGCAGCCTTCACCCGGATCAGGACCTCCCCTGGATTGAGGGAGGGCTTGGGAACTTCAACGACCTCGAGGACATCGGGCCCGCCGAAACGGCGAAGGAGGACAGCTTTCATGGAGGAAACCCTCTGGTCGATTTCTTCCGAACCTGCCCTACATGCGATATTCTTCTCTACGGAGCGTTTTATCCCATACACACCAGAAGGTAACTGTGGCCAGGATCGTAAATCGATTGCCATCCCTGCCGATCGAACGAGCGCTGAAGGCGATATCCGGTCGTTGGAAAGCGGTGATCCTCTATCATCTATTCGACGGGCCGAAACGCCTCTCAGAACTCCAGCGGCTCCTGCCCCGGATCAGCCAGAAGGTTCTTGTGCAGCAACTGCGAGAGCTCGAGGAGCATCGCCTTGTTGATCGCGAGGTCTTCCGTCAGGTACCCCCACGCGTCGACTATACAGCCACGTCGTTAGGGCTCAGCCTGGAACCCGTCATGCTGGCGCTGTGCGAGTGGGGAAGCCGCCACGCTCGTGAGCTCGACGAGCTCGATCAGCTCGACGATTGCATCGTGCGGCCCGTGAACACCAAGACAGCCGCCGCATTCCGCGGTGAATAATCATCGCCCAGTATCGCCGTCGGCGGACTGTAGCGTGGATTTGGGTCTGCCACGGCGCAGACGTAGTGACCCATCTTCATTGACGTCGCGTCTATTCGCAGAATGAGCGGTTACAAATGACGGCATGTGGCGCAAATCGCTTTCATCCCGTTCGAGTCGAAGCGTCGGCGACCGGAATATCGCGCCATATCGCAGATTCGGCGGATATAGGACGTGGGGATTCGAATCATAGCAAGCGTTGCCATGCGGCGGAAAGAGGAACCGCCAGTTCGATCAGTCGCAAGATTGGGATATTGCGCTCCCCGCAGCCAAGACCACGCAAAGAACCCAGCAATTCACGGCACTGCTGGGTTCTTCACTCTGTAGAGCCGACCTCACAAAATCGGCGGTACCGTTCACTCGTATCAAATCACCCGGCTGGGCCTGCGCACACCGCTCGCATGGTTGTCGCGACTGGCATCGATATAGGTCGTGGGCGCGGCTTCGCTGGGTGTTGCTTTCAGCTTCTTGCGCCCGATCTTGCGGACGACTGTATAAAACGCCGGCGTGAACAGGAGGCCGAATCCGGTCACGCCCAGCATGCCCGCGAAGACGGCCGTGCCCAGCGATTGCCGCATCTCCGAGCCTGCGCCGGTTGCGACCACGAGCGGAGCGACGCCGAAGATGAACGCCAATGACGTCATCAGGATCGGCCGCAGCCGCGTGCGCGCCGCGGTGACGGCCGCCTCGCCCGGTGTGGCGCCGGCTTCCTCGGTCTGGCGTGCGAATTCCACGATCAGGATCGCATTCTTGGCGGCGAGCCCGACCAGCACGACAAAGCCGATCTGCGCCAGCACGTCGATCGCCATGCCGCGCATCAAAAGCCCCGTCACGGAGGCGAGCAGGCACATCGGAACGATCATCACGACCGCGAGCGGCAGATTCCAGCTCTCATACTGCGCGGCAAGCACCAGGAACACGAACAGGGCTGCCGCGCCGAACACCAGCAAAGACGATGTTCCCGGCTGTTGCTGCTGAAAAGCAAGTTCGGTCCATTCGAAGCCAATGCCGGGCGGCAGCACGTCGTGCGCAAGCTCTTCCATGCGGTGGAGCGCGGTGCCGGTGGCCACACCGGGTGCGGCGACGCCCATCACTTCCGCGGCGGGGAACAAATCGTAGCGAGGGAAACGATAGGGCGCGTTTTCAGATTTCAGCCGCGCCACCGTGCCGACCGGCACCATCTCGCCGGATGTGTTGCGAGCCTTCAGCCGAGCGATGTCCTGCGGATCCTGGCGGAAAGAGCCGTCGGCCTGCGCGATCACCTGGTAGGTGCGGCCGAGATAGTTGAAGTCGTTGACATATTGCGAGCCGAGATAGACCTGCAGCGTGTTGAAGACGTCGGTGGGAGTCAGCCCAACTTTCTCGGCTTTCTCACGGTCGATATCGGCGTAGACCGATGGCGAGCGCGTGCCGAACAGGGTGAAGACGCCGGCGAAACTCGGATCCTTGTTGGCGGCCGCGACCAGCGCCTGCGCCGCTTTCGACAACGCCTCCGAGCCGAGGCCGGCGCGATCCTGCAGCATCATCTTGAAGCCGCCGGCGTTGCCGATGCCCTGCACCGGCGGCGGCGGAATCGTGAGCACATAGGCTTCCTGGATCACCGACAGGCGCTTGCGCAGGTCGGCGAGCACGCTGGTCGCGGTTAGTCCCGGCACGTCGTGGTTATAGAGCGAGGGAAGACCGGAGAAGATCGTTCCGGCGTTGGAAGCGATGGTGAAGGTGGTCGCATCGAGCCCCGCGAATGGCGCGACATGCTCGACGCCGGGCGTGGACATGATGATGTCGATCGCCCGCTTGACCACCGCCTCCGTGCGATCGAGCGTGGCACCGGGCGGCAGCTGGACGACGGTGATGAGATAGCCCTGGTCCTGCTCCGGAATGAAGCCGGTGGGGGCGCGAGCGAACTGGAAGCCGGCAAGCCCAATCAGCGCCGCGTAGGCCACCAGCACGACGCCGGTGATCTGCACCAGCCGCCGCGTCAGCCGTCCATAGCTCGTCGACAGCCACTCGAATCCGAGGTTGAAGCGGGCAAAGCCGGCCTGCAACAGCCGGACGATCCAGGAGCCGCGCGCCTTGTGGCCGGGCTCGTGCGCCCTGAACAGCACCGCGCACAAAGCGGGGCTCAGGGTCAGCGAGACGAAGCACGAGATCAAGGTCGAAACGGCGATCGTGACCGCGAACTGGCGGAAGAACTGACCGGTAATGCCCGACAGGAAGGCCGACGGCACGAATACCGCGCACAGCGTCAGCGCGATCGAGATCAGCGCGCCGCCGACCTCGTTCATGGTGACATGCGCGGCCTCTGCCGGCGTCATGCCGCGCTCGAGATTGCGCTCGACATTCTCCACCACGACGATGGCGTCGTCGACGACGATGCCGACCGCGAGCACGAGGCCGAACAGCGACAGATTGTTCAGCGAAATCCCGAGTACGTAGAGGAAGGTGAAGGTGCCGACCAACGACACCGGGATGGCGATGACGGGAATGATCGCGGCGCGCCAGCTCTGCAGGAACAGGAACACGACGCCGACCACGAGCAGGATCGCGACGAAGATCGTCTTGATCACCTCGTCGACCGATTTGCCGACAAAGATGGTGGGGTCGTAGATGACCTTGTAGTCGAGGCCCGGCGGAAAATCCTTGGCCAGCGTTTGCATGGCGTCGAGCACCTCATGCTCGACGGCGAGCGAATTGGCACCGGGCTGGGCAAAAATCAGAAGCGGCATGCCGGGCCCGCGGTCCATGAACGCGGTCGAGCCGTAGTCGGCTGCTCCAATCTCGACCCTGCCGACGTCGCGCAGCCGCGTCACGCGGCCCTCGCTGTCCGACTTCAGGACGATGGAAGAAAACTGTTCGGGCGTGGACAGCCGCCCGAGCGTCTGCACGTTGAGCTGATAAGCCTGCTTTGAGGCGACCGGCGGCTGGTTCAGCACGCCCGCCGAGACCTGGACGTTCTGGGCGCGCAGCGCGGCGAGCACCTCGCTCGCGTTCAGATTATGCGCGGCGACCTTGTCGGGGTCGAGCCAGATGCGCATGGCGTATTCGCGGCCGGCAAAGATCTGGACGTCGCCGACGCCGGGCAGGCGCGCCAGCACGTCCTTCACATGCAGCGACGCGTAGTTCGAGATGTAGAGCGTGTCGCGCGAGCTATCGGGCGAATAGAGGTGCACCGCGAGCAGGATGTTCGGCGTCGACTTGCGCACCTGCACGCCAAGCCGCTGCACGTCTTCAGGCAGCCGGGGCAACGCGTCCTGCACGCGGTTCTGCGTCAGCATCTGCGCGACGTTGAGGTCGGTCCCGATGCGGAACGTCACGGTGACGGTGAGCTTGCCGTCGCCGGTCGACTGGCTGCTCATATAGATCATGTTCTCGACGCCGTTGATCTGCTGCTCGAGCGGCGTCGCAACCGTGCGCGATACCGTCTCGGCGGATGCGCCGGGATAGGTCGTCGTGATCTGGACCGTGGGCGGCACGATCTCCGGATATTGCGAGATCGGCAGGATAGCGAGCGCGCCGAGGCCGATCAGCGTCAGGAAGACGGAGAGGACCGTCGCGAAGATCGGCCGGTCGATGAAGCTGTGGGTCACGGGGCGCTCCTGTTCAGCCTTGATTTTAGCCTTGATGGTTTCAGCCTTGATGGTTTTAGCCTTGGCCGTCAGCGGTCGGGTCGTAGTGGATGGTGCCGTCCTGTGGCGCAACCTTGGTGCCGGGAATGGCGCGCACCAGGCCGTCGATGACGACGCGGTCGCTTGCCTCAAGGCCTGATTGGATCACGCGCAAGCCGCCGCGAAGGTCACCAGTGGTCACGATCTTCGGCTTGACGGTCGCATCGGAGCCGACCGTCATCACCAGACGTTGCGACTGGTCGAGCACGACCGCGGCGTCCGGCAAGAGGTAGACCGGCGTGGACGGCGCGATCGCGACGCGCAGCCGGGCGAACTGGCCCGGCGCCAGGAACAGGTCCGGGTTCGGCACCGTGGCGCGGGCATGAATGGTGCCGCTGGAGCGATCGAGCGCATTGTCGATGAAGTCGAGCGTGCCTTCGCGGGTGAAATTGTTTTCGTCGCTCAGCCCGATCGCGACCTGGTTGGCGAGCGGACCCTTGAGGCGGGCGCGCTCGCGCGAGAAGGTCAGGAAATCGGATTCGCTCATGTCGAAATCGAGATAGAGCGGATCGAGCGAGACCAGCGTCGCAAGCAGTGTGGTCGGACTGGTTGCGGCGCGGCTGCCCGCGACCAGGCTTCCGATCGAAACCTGGCGCGCGCCGATGCGCCCCGTAAAGGGCGCGCGCACGCGGCAATATTCGAGATCGAGCTCGGCATCCCGCACCCGCGCCTTGGCGTCTTCGACGGCGGCTTGAGAAGCATCCTGGTCGGAAGTGCGCTGGTCGACCGTCTCCTGGGTTGCGAAATCGCTGCGTTTGAGCGATTGCGCCCGCGAAAGCTGGTTGTTGGCGAGCGCCACGCGGGCGGTCGCGGTCTGCAGCGCCGCCTTCGCCTGTTCCAGCCTGATCTCGTAAGGCCTGGGATCAATCGTGAAGAGCAGGTCGCCCTTGTGGACGATTTGCCCGTCCTTGAAATGGATTTCGGTGAGCGTGCCGCCGACCTGGGCCCTGAGCTCGACCCGGTCGATCGCCGAGAACTGGCCGAGGAAGCCGGCCCGGGTATCGACCTCGCGCTGCAAGGGCTGGCTGACTGTCACCAGCGGAGCAGGGGTCGGCACCGCCACCGCCTGGCTTGCTCTGCGGGGCGCAAATCCGACGTAGACAAGCAGCGCAGCAAGCACCGTCGCTGCAGCGATCGCGGCCGTTCTCCAGGTCCGCCGGCGCGGTCGCCGCGCCGGCTCGTCGAGTGGTTCTCTTTCAAGCTTCGAATGATCGCTGATCTGATCCATGAGGCTGTCCATTAGTCCCTGCCATGCTGTCTGGAATTCGGCCGCGGCATTGCCGGCCGCCCGAACCCGCACGCGCCGGCCGCTCCAACGTGTCGATGGGGTGATGCCAGGCATTCGTCATTCGGAAGCGGATAAGTTGTCTTCGGGGTTGATATTTGGAGGAGGCACTCCAATATGCCGGCTAGAAATAAACTCGGGGAGGCGCCGTTCAAGGATTTTTGGAGCGATGACACCAAAAATAATTACAGGGAAGAAAGGTCAGGGGAGCAAACGCGGCCGGGGACGGCCGGCGGTGTTCGATCGCGCCGTGGCGCTGCAGGCGGCGATGAAGCTGTTCTGGGAACGTGGCTATGAGGGCACGTCGTTCGACGACCTGATATCAGCGATGGGCATCAGCGCGTCGAGTTTCTACAATTCGTTCGGCAGCAAGGAAGCGCTCTATTGCGAGGCGACGCGCTCCTATCTGGAGTGGTCGGGCCAATGGTTCTTCGCCATCCTCAATGATCCTTCGATTGATACGAAGACGGCCTTCGCACGCCTGTTCGAGGCGACCGCGGAAGAGTTCACCCGCGGCGACCATCCGCTCGGCTGCATGATTTCGCTCGCCGGCACGCATTGCGCGCCGGGCATGAGCAACATTCGCGACATGATGGCCGAGCATCGCGCTTTTTCGGAAAGCGCGATGGCGGCGCGCATCCGCAAGGGCGCGGCGGATGGCGACGTCTCCAAAAATATCGATTGCGACATGCTGGCGGCCTATTACAGCGCCGTGGCGCGCGGCCTTGCGGTCCAGGCGCGCGACGGCGCCTCGCGCGAGAAGCTGGCACAGATCGGCCACCTCGCCATGAGTGCGTGGCCGGCGGGGTAAGTGGACGATCAAGGCCCAGCGGCAATGGCTTCTCGCACGGCGAATGGCTAACTGAATTGCTCGCTGCGAAAGCAACGGGCGTTTTGTCGGCATCGCGTGCGCTAGAAAACTATATGCGCGGGCTGTTCAAATGCCGATAAATTGCGCAGCAGCGGTCGACGAGAGACTTCATAAAGCCGAAAATCCTTTCACCGTCGTCGTGCGCGATGATGGAGACAATCGTTCGCAAGTGCGCAACTTTCGAAATTCCATTTCATTGACGTCTCCACCATCGCACCGCATCATTCAACCATCAAACCGAACGGCGACAACTCGTCAGGCGGATCACTAACTTTGAACGCGGCTTCCTGACCAGCGAGCGCAAGCGCATCGCGTTTGTGCGGGGGGCGGAGCTTTGCCAATAAAGGAGCTAGAATGCCCACCAAGGATCACCGCAACGGATCGCTCGATCGCCGCACTTTGCTCCGCGCCGGCGTGGCGGCCGCAGCCGCGTTGCCGCTCGGTGCGCTCGGTGCGCAGGCCTTTTCACCGCGCGCGATCCGCTCTGGCGTCGATTTCTCCGCGTTTCCGTTTTGCAGGACGTCGTCCGATGCACCGGCTCTCACCGGCGCACCTCGGAAATTGAAATTGTCCTGGAATGCGGGCGCGGTGTGCCTTGTGCCGCTTCCGGTCGCGATCGACAACGGCTTTTTCAGGAAGCAGAACCTCGATGTCGAGCTGGTCAACTATTCGGGCTCGACCGATCAGCTCCTGGAAGCGATCGCAACCGGCAAGACTGACGCTGGCCTCGGCATGGCGCTGCGCTGGCTCAAGCCGCTGGAGCAAGGCTTTGACGTCAAGATCGCGGCGGGTACGCATGGCGGCTGCATGCGTGTGTTGACGCGCACCGATTCCGGCGTGAACGGGCTGGCCGACCTCAAGGGGAAGATCGTCGCCGTCGGCGATCTCGCCGGACCCGACAAGAATTTCTTCTCGATCCAGCTCGCCAAGCTCGGCATCGATCCGAACCGGGATGTCGACTGGCGCGCTTATCCCGGCAACCTCCTCAACGTTGCCGTCGAGAAGGGCGAGGTGCAAGCGTTCCTGTCCGCGGACCCGCTCGCCTACCTCTGGCTGAAGGATTCCGCCTACAAGGAAGTCGCCTCCAATCTCGACGGCGACTACCGAGACAAGAGCTGCTGCATCGTCGGTCTTCGCGGCAGCCTGGTGCGCGAGGAGCCGATCGTCGCGCGCGCCGTGACGCAAGCCTTGCTGGATGCTGCGATGTTCACGGCGCAAAATCCGCAAATCGCAGCGAAATCGTTCCAGCCCTACGCACCGAAGGCCGCAACGCTCGCCGACCTCGAAGCCATGGTCCGCTACCACACCCACCATCATCACCCGACCGGCGAAGTGCTCAAGCGCGAGCTCAAGGCCTATGCGGACGATCTCAAGGCGATCTCGGTCTTCAAGCCGTCGACCGATACCGTCAAATTCGCGGAGCGCATCTATGTCGACGTTTTCGCTGTCTGATACGACCGGCGTCGGTGCGGGTCGCACCGCATCGGCGTCCCGCGCAGCGGCGCTGCGCGCTTTCCTTCGCGAGTGCGGCGCGGGCGTTGCCGCGAGCCTGGCCTGGCTCGCATTTGGCCTGTCGTGCCTGTTGTGGAGCGATATCGGCGATTGGTCGCGGACGCCCTCGCTTGGCATCGGGGCGCTGGTGGTCGCGGCGGTCACGTTGCTGACAACGTTCTCCGCCGACTATCTCGGCGGCATTGGCCACGCGTTGCGCAACCGCGCGCCGTGGATTCTCGCGCTCGGGATGTTCTTTACTCTCTGGGAGCTCGCCACGGCCAAATTCGCCTGGTTGCCATTGCCGTTCTTCCCGCCGCCGCAGGCGATCATCGAGGTTTATACCGACGACCTGCCAAAGCTGCTCGACAGCGTGCTCGCCTCGGTGAAGCTGCAGCTCGGCGGCTATGTGATCGGCGCCGCGCTCGGTTTTGTCACGGGCGTGTCGATCGGCTGGTCGCGCGGCATCGGCTATTGGGTGCATCCGGTGCTGCGTTTCATCGGGCCGCTGCCGGCGACCGCCTGGCTTCCGATCGCCTTCTTCACTTTTCCTTCGAGCTGGAGCGCGTCGACCTTCCTGATCGCGCTTGCGACGGGCTTCCCGGTGACGGTCCTGACCTGGTCGGGAGTAGCGAGCGTCAGCAACGCCTATTACGACGTCGCGCGCACGCTCGGCGCAAAGCCGTCCTTTCTGGTCTTGAAGGTCGCAATCCCCGCGGCGTTGCCGCATGTGTTTGTCGGGCTGTTCATGGGGCTCGGTTCGTCTTTTGCGGTCCTGGTCGTGGCGGAAATGATCGGCGTGAAAGCAGGACTCGGCTGGTACCTGCAATGGGCGCAGGGCTGGGCTGCCTACGCCAACATGTATGCGGCGCTAATCGTGATGTCGCTGCTCTGCTCTGGCGCGATCACGCTGCTGTTCACCATCCGCGACCGCTTGCTGGTCTGGCAGAAGGGCGTCGTGAAATGGTAGCTCAAGCGCTGGCTGAACAGATCGCTTATCCGGCCGTTGGCGCCTCCCTCGACGTCGAGAATGTCAGCCACGCCTTCGATATCGACGGCGCCGCGCTGCCTGTGCTGGAGGATATCAGCCTGATGGTCGAGCCCGGCGAGTTCGTCGCGCTGCTCGGACCGTCCGGCTGCGGCAAGTCCACGCTGCTCCGGCTGGTCGGAGGCCTCGAGCCGCCCCGCGCGGGCGTCCTGCGCGAGGACGACATCAGCATCAAGGGACCGCATCCCTCGCGCGTGGTCGTATTCCAGGACCCGACCTTGTTTCCGTGGCGCACCGTATGGGACAACGTGGCGCTCGGCCTCGAAGCGCAGGGTATTCTCGGGCAACACCGGTCAAGGGTCGATGCTGCGCTCGACCTCGTCGGGCTCTCGACCTTCCGCAACGCCTACCCGCATCAGCTGTCTGGCGGCATGGCGCAGCGCGCGGCACTGGCCCGTGCGCTGGTGAACGACCCGAAAATCCTCATCCTCGATGAGCCGCTGGGCAAGCTCGATTCGTTGACGCGCATCACCATGCAGGCCGAGCTTGTGTCACTATGGCAGCGCAAGGGCTTTACCACGCTCCTGGTCACCCATGATGCGGAGGAAGCGCTGGTGCTCGCCAACCGCGTCATCGTTCTCTCCGAGAGGCCCGCACGCATCAAGGCCGATATCAAGGTGCAGCGGCCCCATCCGCGCCATCGTGGCGATCCCTACCTTGCGGATCTGCGCAAGCAGATCCTTAACCTGCTCGGATTGGACGCGACATGGTGAGGGCGCTTGGTATGGTTGCGGCAAGCGATCGCGCAGAGCCGCGACGACCGGATCGTCTTGATTGCGCGCGCGAGCTCGCGGTCGGCTTCGCCGAGCGGGCAGCCGCGCACGACCGCGATGCTAGCTTTCCGTTCGAAAACTTCAGGGAATTGTCGGACGCAGGCCTGTTGGCGCTGACTGTGCCGGCTGCGCTTGGCGGGGGCGGGGCAGGGGCGAGGGATGCCGGGCACGTGCTCGGCATCTTCGGCAAGGCCGATCCGTCGACCGCGCTGGTGCTGTCGATGCATTATATCCAGCATCTGGTGATGGCGAGGAGCGAACGCTGGCCGGCCCGGCTCGCGCGCAAGCTCGCCAAGGAGACGGTGGACGGTGTCGCCCTGATTAACGCGCTGCGGGTCGAGCCGGAGTTGGGCTCGCCGGCGCGCGGCGGCCTTCCCGCAACGATTGCGCGGCGCACCGAGACCGGATGGCGGCTGACCGGCCGCAAGATCTATTCGACCGGTGCACCGATCCTCAAATGGTATGCGGTCTGGGCCAAAACGGACGAGGCGGAGACGCGGGTCGGCCTGTTCCTGGTGCCGGCCGGCCTGCCGGGAACGCGCATCGAAGAGACCTGGAACCATCTCGGGCTGCGCGCAAGCGGAAGCCATGACGTGATCTTCGAGGACGTCGCGTTTCCGCTCGATTACGAGATCGACGTGCGCAGGCCCGAGGCCTGGTGCACCCCGGATTTCACCCAAGCGACCATCCAAGCGATCTTCGTCGCGGCGATCTATGACGGCATCGCGCGTGCCGCGCGCGGCTGGCTAATCAGGTTCCTCAAGGAGCGTGCGCCCGCCAATCTCGGCACGCCGCTCGCGACACTGCCGCGCGCGCAAGAAATCCTGGGTGGGATCGAGGTGCGGCTTGCCGTCAACGCGCGGCTGATCGACAGTTTTGCCGTCGATTTCGATGATGGCGTGTTGCTGGGAGCCGCCGAATCCAACGCGATCAAGCTGACCGTGACCAACAATGCGATTGCAGTGGTCGAGGATGCGCTATCGCTGTCGGGCAATCACGGACTGAGCCGCGCCAATCCGCTGGAGCGGCATTACCGCGACGTGCTGTGCGGGCGCGTTCACACGCCGCAGGACGACGCGACACGCGTGGGCCTCGGCCGCGCGGCGCTCGGGCTGTGACTGCCACAAGAGGGAGACCAACAATGTCCATCGAATTCATCGGTTACATCAGCAACAACAATTCCTCGGAAACGATCGTTCGCCAGGGGCCGGTGCTGGATCCGATCCACATCGAGACCGTGGCCAAAGCGCATGAGAACGCCGGCTTCGACCGCGTGCTGCTGGCATTTCATTCGACCTCGCCCGACGGCCTGCAGGTCGGCCAGCACGTACTGTCCGTGACCGAAAAGCTCAACGTCCTGATCGCGCAACGGCCGGGATTCACCGCGCCGACCTTGCTGGCGCGGCAGCTTGCGACCATCGACCAGTTCTCCAGGGGCCGCGTGGCGCTGCATGTCATCACCGGCGGCAATGCAACCGAGCTCCGGCAGGACGGCAACACCATCGACGACAAGCAGGAGCGGTACGCGCGGACAAGCGAATTCCTCGACGTCGTTCGCGCCGAATGGACCAGCGATAAGCCGTTCGATTATACCGGCAAATATTATCAGGTGCAGAACGGCTTCTCCGCTGTGAAGCCGTATCGCCCCGAGGGCATCCGGATCTTCGTCGGTGGTGCCTCCGACGGCGCGATCGAGGTCGCTGGAAAACACGCCGACACCTTTGCGCTGTGGGGCGAATCCTACGCACAGGTGCGCGAGCAAACCGCGCGGGTTCGCGACGCCGCGGCGAGGCATGGCCGGCCGGCACCGCGCTTCAGCCTTTCGGTGCGGCCGATCCTCGCCGACACTGAGGAGAAGGCATGGGCCAAAGCCGATGCGCTGCTTGAGCGCGCCATCGCGCAGCAGGACAAGACCGGCTATCGCAAGCCGGCCGACGGCCATGCCACCGCCGGGGCGCGTCGCCTGCTTGCGCTCGCTGAAGACGGCAAGCGCGTCGACAAGCGGCTGTGGACCGAGATCGCAAAGCTGACCGGCGCCAACAGCAACACCACCGCGCTGGTCGGCACGCCGGAGCAGGTCGCCGAAGTGTTCGGCGACTATTACGACCTCGGCATCAGCCATTTCCTGATCCGCGGCTTTGATCCGCTGATCGATGCCATCGACTATGGCCGCGAGTTGATCCCGCTGACGCGCAAACTGATTGCCGAGCGGCAGGGCGCGAGGGGCCTGGCCGCCGAATGAAGAGTTTGTTGCTCGCCGCCGCGATCCTATTCGGCGTGACTGATGTCGTCGACGCCGAAACCGCCTTGCGCGTCGGCGACCAGAAAGGCAACGCTCAGGCCGTGATGGAAGCGGCCGGCGTCTTGAAAGACGTTCCGGACAAGATCGAGTGGAAGGAGTTTCCGGCGGCAGCACCGCCGCTGGAAGCGCTCGGTGCTGGCGCGATCGACACCGGCCTTGTCGGGGATGCGCCATTCACCTTCGCGGCGGCAGCGAACGTGCCCGTGAAAGCGATCGCCGCGATCCGGCAGTCGCGGGATGGGCTCGCCATCCTTGTGCCAGAGGCCTCGGCGATCCGCAGCTTCGACGATCTGCGCGGAAAGAAGATCGCGACCGGCCGCGGTTCGGTCGGTCACCTGCTCATCCTCGCCGCACTTGAGGCGAGGGGGTGGACGGCGGACGATGTCAAGATCGTCTTCCTCGCGCCCTCGGACGCCAAGGTCGCCTATAGCCAGGGTTCGGTGGATGCTTGGTCGACCTGGGAGCCGTATGTCAGCCAGGAGGAGGTGCTGTTCAAGTCGCGCCGCGTGATTACCGGAGAGGGGCTCACACCGGGCCTAGGCTTCCAAATCGCAACGCCCGCCGCGATCCGTGAGAAGCGGGAGGCGCTTTTGGATTTCGTGCAGCGCCTGGCGACGGCGCGCGCCTGGTCGCTCGATCATGTCGAGGGCTATGCCGAAACCTGGGGCAGGCTCATGAGCGTACCATCCTCGGTGGCGGTGAACTGGCTGATGCGGGCGAAAATCCGGATCGCGCCGATCGACGATTTTGTGTTGGCGGACGAGCAGAAGACGATCGATCTCTATTTCCGGTCCGGCCTGATCAAGCAGAGGCTGAATGCACCCGACATCGTTGACCGGTCCTTTGCTGATGCTATCGGTGGAGGCACCGAACAATGAGAGCGCAGCGGCCGATCTCATCACATTCGTGTGCTGAAAACATTTCGCTGCCTGCCGTTTATATCTGAAAGAAATGCTTCGCCGTTCAGCGGCGCTGCAGCGCTTGTATCGCTATTTTTCCGTAGCTCTCGACACTCTTGTTCATTCGCACCATGATTCCCGCATCACACTTGGGTCGGGAAGCGGAAATGAAGCGTCGGAAATTTCTCAAACTATCGATAGGAACTGCGGCTGTGGCGGCCCTGTCGTCGCGCGCCCTCGCAGGTCCAAGTTTGAGGGAAATTCGTATCGGCTATCAGAAGAACGGCGTGCTCGTTGTTGCGCGCGAGCAGGCAGCCCTGGAAAGACACTTCGATCCGCAAGGGATTGCGGTGAAATGGGTCGAGTTTTCTTCTGGCCCGCCGATGATGGAGGCGATGAATGTCGGCAGCGTCGACTATGGCGCCGTCGGCGATTCCCCGCCGATTTTCGCCCAGGCCGCGGGCGCTGCGATCGTCTACGCCGCGGGCCAGCCGATCACCAATGGTCAGGGGATCCTGGTGCCGCGGGACTCAGGCCTGCACTCCATCGCCGACCTGAAGGGTAAGCGCGTCGGTTTCACGCGAGGATCGAGCGCGCACAACATCGTCGTGCAGACGCTGGAAAAGGCTGGCCTGAGCTATGCCGACATAACGCCGGTCTATCTCACCCCGCCCGATGCGGGACCTGCTTTCGCCAATGGCAGCATCGATGCCTGGGCGATCTGGGATCCCTACTTCGCGATCGGCGAGACCATGCAAAACGGGCGGATTCTCGTCAATGCGCGCGAGATCACCAAGACCAATTCCTTCTATATCGCCAATCGTGATTTCGCGAAAAACCACGGATCGATCCTGCAGCAGATCACCGACGTGACGACGTCAACCGCAAAATGGGCGGAGGCGCATCGGGAGGAGGTGGCGAGAAGCCTGAGTGCTGTCACTGGCATTCGCCTCGACATTCAGACCATCGCGGCCAATCGTTCGTCCTTCGCCGTCGGGCCCGTCACCGAAGACATCATCGCAACCCAGCAGGGCGTGGCCGATCGCTTCTTCAAGCTCGGCCTGATTCCAAGGCAGGTCGCGGTTCGCGACATTGTCTGGCGCAATACGCAGATTTGATAGTTTCAAGGGGCAACGCAAGGGACACATTATGAAGCATTTTCTGCAAGGCTGGATCGCGCGCGCCGTGCTGTCGCTCGGCATTGTCGCCGCTAGCGTCGGTGCCTCCTACGGTCAGGACAACGTCGTGCGTATCGGTTTCCAGAAATACGGCAAGCTGGTCCTCTTGAAGGGACGCGGAACGCTGGAGCAGAAGTTGAAGCCGCTCGGCTACACGGTGTCCTGGACCGAATTTCCGTCTGGACCGCCGCTCCTCGAAGCGCTCAATGTCGGCGCGATCGATTTCGGCATCGCCGGCGAAACGCCGCCGATCTTTGCGCAAGCTGCCGGCGCGCCGCTGGTCTATCTTGCCTACGATCCGCCGGCCGCGCAGGGCGAAGCGATCCTGGTCCCCAAGGACAGTCCGCTCAAATCCGTCGCCGATCTGCGCGGCAAGAAGGTCGCCCTCAACAAGGGCTCGAATGTCCACTATCTCCTGGTGAAAGCGCTGGAGAAGGCCGGCCTGAAATATGCCGATATCCAGCCGGTCTTTCTGGCGCCGGCCGACGCGCTCGCCGCCTTCACACGCGGCGCGGTCGATGCCTGGGTGATCTGGGATCCCTGTGAAGCCGCGGCCGAAGCCTCGACCGGCGCGCGCATCCTCACCGACGGGACCGGTCTTGTCGCCAATCATCAGTTCTATTTTTCCTCGAAGAGATTCCTCGCAGAGAACGCCAAGGTGGTCGACATCGTGCTCGATGCGCTCAACGAGGCCGACGAGTGGACCAAGAACCATATCGACGAGGTCGCGGCGCAACTTAGCCCGTCGATCGGTCTGCCCGCACCGGTCTTGGCGGCATCGCTGAAGCGCGAGTCCTATGGCATTCGCCCGATCAGCGATGAGGTGATCGCAAGTCAGCAGCGCATTGCCGACACCTTCTTGCGACTCGGCTTGTTACCCAAGGCGATAACGGTCTCGGACCTGCAGCGCAAATCGGGATCGTGATCATGACTGCGCAAAAATCAGCCAAGGCCAACATCCTCTGGTTCCTGCCGACCCATGGTGACGGCCGCTATCTCGGCACGACCATCGGTGGGCGTGAAGTGAACTTCAATTATCTGCGCCAGATCGCGCAGGCTGCCGACCAGCTCGGCTATTTCGGCGTGTTGCTGCCAACCGGGCGGTCTTGCGAGGATTCCTGGATCGTCGCCTCCAGCGTCGCGCCGTTTACCGAACGGCTGCGCTATCTCGTTGCGGTGCGGCCGGGCCTGCAGTCGCCAAGCGTCGCCGCACGCATGACCGCAACGCTCGACCGGATTTCCAATGGCCGGCTCCTGATCAACGTCGTCACGGGCGGCGATCCCGTCGAGAACAAGGGTGATGGAATCTTCCTGAGCCACGATGAGCGTTACGCGGTGACGCGCGAGTTCCTGCAGATCTATACCGACCTGCTCGCCGGCAAGACCGTCAATTTCGAGGGCAGACACATCCGCGTCGAGGATGGACGGCTGCTGTTTCAGCCTCTGCAGTCGCCCCGGCCGCCACTTTATTTCGGCGGATCATCGGATGCGGGTATCGTAGTCGCCGCCGAGACGGTCGACAAATATTTGACCTGGGGCGAGCCGCCGGCCCAGGTCGCCGAGAAGGTTGCGCGGGTCAGGGCCAGCGCCGAGAAACGTGGGCGCAAACTTTCGTTCGGCATCCGCCTGCATGTGATCGTGCGAGAGACTGACGCAGACGCCTGGAAGGCCGCAGACGACTTGATTAGCCACGTGACCGACGACGCCATCGCCTCGGCGCAAAAGATCTTTTCGCGCATGGACTCGGTCGGGCAGCAGCGCATGGCCGATCTGCATGGCGGCCGCCGTGACAAGCTCGAGATCAGCCCGAACCTCTGGGCCGGCGTGGGGCTCGTCCGCGGCGGCGCTGGAACGGCGCTGGTCGGCGATCCCCAGATCGTTGCGGCGCGGATCAAGGAGTATCAGGATATCGGCATCGATACCTTCATCATGTCGGGCTATCCCCATCTCGAGGAAGCCTACCGCTTTGCCGAACTGGTGTTTCCGCTGCTTGCGCTGGAGCAGCCGAGCAATGTCACGCCACTTCGCGTCAATACCGGACCGTTCGGCGAGACCATCGGCAACGATCATCGCCCGCAGAGGCAGGCCTCGCAGTCATGAGTGTGATCGAAAGTTTTCCACGCGTACGCGCGCTCAAATTGCCGCGCGCCGATGGGTTTGTCCCGTGGATCGTCCCGCTTGTGATCCTCGGCGTCTGGCAGCTTGCCTGCGCGACGGGCTTTGTGTCGTCGCGCGTGCTGCCGGCGCCAAGCGATGTGGCGCTGGCGGGCTGGAAGCTCACCGTTTCGGGTGAACTCGGCCGCAACATCTGGGTCAGCTTCTGGCGCGCAAGCATCGGCTTTATGATCGGCGGCAGCATCGGCTTCGCCTTTGGCCTCGCCAACGGGCTGTCGCAGCTTGCCGGCAAGCTGACCGATACGACGCTGCAGATGGTGCGCAACATTCCGCATCTGGCGCTGATTCCGCTGGTCATTCTCTGGTTCGGCATCGACGAGACAGCAAAACTGTTCCTGGTCGCGCTCGGCGTATTTTTTCCGGTCTATCTCAACACGCTGCATGGCATCCGCACAGTCGATCCGCAATTGATCGAGATGGGGCGCATCTACGGCATGACTAACGGCGAATTGTTCACGCGGGTGATCTTCCCGGGCGCGCTCCCCTCAATCTTCGTCGGTCTGCGCTTCGCACTCGGCATCATGTGGCTCACCCTGATCGTCGCCGAGACCATCGCGGCGTCGTCGGGCCTCGGCTACATGGCGATGCAGGCGCGCGAGTTCATGCTGGTCGATGTCGTCGTGCTCTCGATCCTGATCTATGCCTTGCTGGGCAAGCTCGCCGACAGCGCATCGCGTGCGCTGGAGCGATTGACCCTCGCCTGGCACCCCGCATTCCGCAAACCCTGAAGAGATGCGCATGCAAGAAGCCCTTCGTTTTCGCGTTCCCGAGGCCGAGCTGATCGATCGGCCCGACTATGTCAAGCAGGCGCGGCGCCTGTGGCAGGGCTCCGAAGTAGGCGCCCGCGGTCTGGCGCTCACTATCCGCGGCTTGCGCAAATCGTTTGGTGACCACGAGGTGCTGCGCGGCATCGACGTCTGTATTCCCGCGGGCCAGTTCGTCGCGATCGTCGGCAAGAGCGGCTGCGGCAAGAGCACGCTCTTGCGTCTGATTGCTGGCTTGGAGAGCATCGATTCCGGAAGCGTCAGTTTTGGCTCGGAAGCGCGCCCGGAGGATGCGCGGGTGATGTTCCAGGAGCCGCGACTGTTGCCGTGGGCGCGCGTGCTCGCCAACGTGGAGGTCGGTCTCGGCCGCGGCCGCAAATCGGCCGACGCCAGGGCGCGCGCTGAACGGGCGCTCACTGAAGTTGGTCTTGCGGAGAAGCGGGGACAATGGCCGGCCGTCTTGTCCGGTGGGCAGAAGCAGCGCGTGGCGCTCGCGCGTGCGCTGGTCAGCCATCCGCGCCTGCTCGCCTTCGATGAGCCGCTGGGCGCGCTGGACGCGCTTACCCGCATCACCATGCAGCGATTGCTCGAGCGAGTCTGGCGCGACCAGGGCTTTACCGCGATTCTGGTGACGCATGACGTCTCGGAGGCGATCGCGCTCGCCGATCGCGTGCTCCTCCTCGAGGACGGCCGCATCGCGCGCGACATTCATATCGATATCAAGCGTCCTCGGAAGCGTGGTTCAGCCGATCTCGCGGCACTCGAGGGCTCGATCCTGGGCGAGCTGCTGCGCGGGGGCGACGAACGATCAACGTAATGAGGATGCCATGACAACTGACCGTATCGTCGACCTCACACGTGAGGTGTCGTCGGACGATTTCCGCGGCGCCATGCGCCATCTTGTCGGCGCGGTCAGCGTCGTCACGGCTGGTCGCGGCGACGACATCACCGGCATGACCGTGACGTCTGTCTCCTCGCTTTCGGTCGATCCGCCCACGCTGATCATCAGCGTCAGCCGTGCGTCCTCGACCTGGCCGCTGTTGCGACGCTACGGGCATTTTGGCGTGAACATCCTGAATGCGGACCAGCTCGACATTGCCGAGCGGTTTGCCGGCAAGGGCGGCCTGAAAGGTGCGGAACGCTTTGCCGGCGCGCAGTGGACCACGCGGCCGCCGGGCGCGCCGCTCCTGATCGGGGCGCTGGCAGCGATCGACTGCGAGGTCGAGGACGTCATCGAGCGCCATTCTCATGTGATCGTGATCGGCGGCGTATGCGGCCTCAAACTCTCCGGGCGTTCCTCGGCATTGGCATACTGGCAGGGACAATATGTCGCCATCGATCTTGACGAGGACATGGTTAGGCTTGCGAAAGTGAGCGTGCCCTCCACTGGTATTGCGACTCACACTCCAGCGATCACGCCGCTCCCGCGATCCGCCGCGATGACAGCACTTGCAGAGAGAGAGCGTTAGTCGCTTTGCGATATCAAGGCCAAAAAGATGTCTCCTAATTTGCGGTCCCAGGTTTGAATAATCAAAACTGATTTTGATTCCGCTATTCGGGCGTACGATCCGTCCTGCCCCAGCCATGGCTGAAATCGTTGAGTCCGTTATGTGAATGGCTTCGCTGAGGCAAAGGAAAAATCCTGCAGGTGGCACTTCGTGAAATGCCCTACATGCCAAGGCACGGGACGCCGGTCGTGACCGAGCAACATCATTCTGAAACGAAAATGACCCGCCACAACGGGCACCGTTCTGCGCGCCCGCGCGGCTTTATCGAACCTGCCGCCCTTTGAAAGGCGTTCGGTAAATCCCTCTGACCCTTCCGCCCATGGTGATCGCAGCCAGATGCGCGGGTGCGAGTGGTGGAAGGTTGAATTTACTAAACAAATTCGGCTTCTCCTTTCCGATCCCTTCTCCTGGCGATGGCTTCAATTAATCCCCGCAGTGCAGCAATAATTCAAACTCAAGGCGGGAATCCGTGGCGGCCATTGACAGCGGTTGTGTTTAGTGAAAATCTTTCGCTTAACAACAATACTAAACAACAATTTTTCCGCGGCTTCTGAGAAGACCGGACTGATCTGCGTGCACGGCGAAGTGTGAACGACAGGGCAGGCGGGCGATCGCCTGCAACAACAGGGAGGGTTAGATGATCCGAATGATGCATGCGTTGGGAGCGAGCGCGGTTGCTGTCGCTTCTTTTCTCGGCGCTCAGGCTCCCGCCGAGGCCAAACAGCTGACCTTGTGTTGGGCGGCCTGGGATCCCGCCAACGCCTTGGTGGAGCTCGGCAAGGACTTCACCACCAAGACTGGCATCGAGATGAAATACGAGTTCGTCCCGTGGACGAGCTATGCCGATCGCTTCCTCAACGAACTCAATTCCAAGGGCAAGCTGTGCGATCTCATCATCGGCGACAGCCAATGGATCGGCGGCGCCGCCGAGAACGGCCACTACGTCAAGCTGAATGATTTCTTCAAGAAGGAAGGAATCACGATGGACGATTTCATGCCGGCGACGGTGGTCGGTTATTCGGAGTGGCCGAAGAACACGCCGAACTACTGGGCCTTGCCGGCGATGGGCGATGCGATCGGCTGGACCTATCGCAAGGACTGGTTCGCGAGACCCGAGATCCAGGCCGACTTCAAGAAGAAATACAACCACGACCTAGCGCCGCCTCAGACCTGGGATCAGTTGAAGGAAATCGCCGAGTTTTTCCAGGGCAGGGAGATCGACGGCAAGAAGGTCTATGGGGCCTATATCTACACCGAGCGCGGCTCCGAAGGCATCACCATGGGCGTGACGAACGCGCTCTACGACTGGGGCTTCCAGTACGACAATCCGAACAAGCCCTATGAGATGGAGGGCTTCGTCAACTCGCCGGAAGCGGTCAAGGCACTCGAATTCTACAAGTCGCTGTACAAGTGCTGCACCGCGCCCGGCATGAGCAACGCCTACATGTCCGAAGGGCTCGATGCCTTCAAGTCCGGACAGGTCGCAATGCAGATGAACTTCTTCGCATTCTTCCCCGGCCTGTACAAGGATCCGAATGTCGGCGGCGACAAGATCGGCTTCTTCGTCAATCCGAAGGAGAAGTATCACTACACCCAGCTCGGCGGACAGGGCATTTCGGTGGTCTCCTACTCGCCGAACCGGGACGATGCGCTCGCCTATATCAAATGGTTTGCGCAGCCTGATATCCAAAAGAAATGGTGGGCGCTCGGCGGTTATTCCTGCCACAAGGCAGTGCTGAACGATCCGGGCTTTGCGAAGAGCGCGCCGTTTGCGGCCGACTTCCTGAAGTCGATGGATATCGTGAAGGACTTCTGGGCCGAGCCCGCCTACGCCGAGCTCCTGCTCGATATGCAAAAGCGCGTCCATGACTATGTCGTGGCGGACAAGGGTACGGCGAAGGAAGCGCTCGATCTTCTGGTGAAGGATTGGCAGAAAGTGTTCAAAGAAGAGGGTAAGATCTAGTCGCGGTCTACCCTCCAAGGTCTCCCGGCACGTTGGGCCGGGAGACCCTTCCTTGGACCAGTCAGCGATCCGTGCAGAAAAGGATTCCCATGAGCACCCTGGCTGAACGGGCTGACGCCCGGGCACCGCGCCGACTGGCGTTCCGGCTCAGTACCATGTCGGACCGCGCGATCGCCTGGCTGTTCATCACGCCATCGGTATTGCTGCTGCTGGCGATCAACATCTTTCCGCTGCTCTGGACGATCCAGCTTTCCTTCACCAATTACCGGGCGAACCGTCCGAACGCGCCGCTCCGCTATGTCGGCCTCGACAATTATCGCGACATCCTCAGCGATCCCGACGTCTGGCACGCCATGCAGGCGACCGCGCATTTCGTGCTGTGGTCGATCGGGCTCGAAATGCTGATCGGCTTCGGTCTCGCGCTCCTGATCAACCGCCGCTTCCGTGCCCACAGTTTTTGGACCACCATGATTCTCTTGCCGATGATGCTGTCGCCCGCGGTGGTCGGCAACTTCTGGACGTTCCTGCTGCAGCCGCAGATCGGCCTGTTCAACAGCGTGGTCGCCTTCTTCACCGGTGCTGATCCCAGCTCGTTTCAAATGATCGGCGATGTGGCGCTGGCCCCCTGGGCGATCGTCATGGTCGATGTCTGGATGTGGACGCCTTACGTGATGCTGATCTGCCTGGCCGGCTTGCGCTCGATTCCCGACTACATCTACGAGGCCGCCGAGGTCGACCGTGCCTCGCGTTGGCGGCAATTCTGGTCGATCACGCTGCCGATGGTGATGCCTTTCCTGATGCTCGCCATTCTCTTCCGCGCGATCGAGAATTTCAAAATGTTCGACATGGTCAACCTTTTGACCTCCGGCGGTCCGGGATCGACCACGGAAGTGGCCTCGATCACGCTAAAGCGCGAGGCGTTTGAGAAATGGCGCACCGGCTATTCCTCCGCCTTGGCGATTATTCTCTTCGTTACGGTGTTCGGCGCCGCCAACATCTATGTCAGGGTTCTTGATCGGGTGAAGCAGCGATGAGCACGGTCGCCGCCCATTCCGTAGCTGAGCCGTCGCAGCTCGCCAAGACGATCGGCGGGATGCTGGTGGCAACCTATGCCATCATCGCGATCCTTCCGCTCTTGTGGATTTTTCTCACCAGCTTCAAGACACCTACGGATTCAATTTCCTATCCGCCAAAGATCATCTCCGAGTCGTCGGTCGAAGGCTATGTCAACCTGTTCACGACGCGCACGCGACAGACGCCCGAATTTCTCGCAAGCTTGCCGCCGCCGCAGACATGGTACGAGCGGCTGGTGCGCTCGCGCAACATGGTGATCGCCGGCCCCTCGAAAGTCGTGCCGCGCTTCATCAACTCGATCGTGATCGGATTTGGGTCGACCTTCCTTGCGGTATGTCTCGGGACGATCGCAGCCTACGCGTTCTCTCGCTTTCGTGTCCCGCTCGCAGACGATTTGCTGTTCTTCATCCTGTCGACGCGAATGATGCCGCCGATTGCGGTCGCGATCCCAATCTACCTGATGTTCCGCAATCTCGGGCTGACCGACACCAAGCTCGGGATGATCCTGCTCTATACCGCCGTCAACGTGTCGCTGGCGGTATGGCTGTTGAAGGGCTTCATCGACGAGATCCCGCGCGAATATGAGGAAGCCGCCATGGTCGACGGCTACTCCCGCTTGCAGGCCTTCTTCAAGGTAGTATTGCCGCAGGCCATCACGGGGATCGCCGCGACCGCGATATTTTGCCTGATCTTTGCCTGGAACGAATATGCGTTCGCTGTTCTGCTCACCAGCGGCGATGCGCAGACCATGCCGCCTTTCATCCCCTTCATCATCGGCGAGGGTGGCCAGGACTGGCCGGCGGTGGCCGCGGCGACGACGCTGTTCTTCCTGCCGATCCTGCTGTTCACCGTGCTGTTGCGCCGCCATCTGTTGCGCGGCATCACTTTCGGGGCGGTGCGCAAATGAACGAGCGGATCGAGCCCCGTGCATCGCGATTTCCGCGCCTGTTGCGCCGCGGTCCGTGCGAGGCCGTCACCATGCTCTTGATCGGGCTCGGGGTCGTGATGCTGATGCAGCCGTTCTCACTGAACCTGTTCAGCTATTCCTTTGTCACTATCCTGGCAGGCACGCTGGGATTTGTGATCGTCAGCCATTTTCCGGATTAGCGCCATGGCGGAGATCAAGCTCGAGTCGGTCGCCAAAACTTTCGGAGCGTTTTCCGCCGTCAAGGGCATCAGCTTCACGGTGGATCACGGCTCGTTCTTCGTGATCCTCGGCCCGTCTGGCTGCGGCAAGACCACGACCTTGCGGATGATTGCGGGACTGGAACTGCCGACCTCCGGGCGCATTCTGCTCGATGGCGAGGACGTCACCGCATTGCCGGCATCGGCGCGCGATATCGCCTTCGTGTTCCAGCTTTTTGCGCTCTATCCGCACATGAACGTGCGCCAGAACATCGGCTTTCCCCTGCGCTGCCAGAATTTTTCACGAGCCCAGATCAGGAAGAGCGTCCAGGAAGCGGCAAAGCTGCTCCGGATCGATCATCTGCTCGACCGCAGGGTCGGCGGTCTTTCCGGCGGCGACCGGCAGCGCGTCGCGCTCGGTCGCGCCATCGTGCGCCGGCCCAAAGCCTTCCTGATGGACGAGCCGCTAGGCGCGCTCGATTCCGAGTTTCGCAGGCTGATGTGCGGCGAGCTGCGCGAGCTGCACGACCGGATCGATGCTACCTCGATCTACATCACCCATGACCAGCTCGAGGCCATGGCGATGGCCGATCGCATCGCCATCATGAATCAGGGGCGCGTCGAGCAGATCGGCACCCCGCAGGAAATCTACGATCGTCCGAGGACGATGTTCGTAGCGGATTTCATCGGTGCGCCGCCGATGAGCTTTCTCGACGTCCACACCGCGTTGCGGCAGGGCGATCGCGCCGTCACGATCGATGGCGCGTCCGTCGAGATGCCGGAACTATTCGAGGATCGCCCGGAGGGAAAATTTGCGCTGGGGGTGCGCCCCGAAAACGTGTCCTTTGCCGACGGCTCGCCACTTCGCGGTCAGGTGATCGGCGCCGAATATCTCGGGACCACGCAGATCGTCACCGTCAGGTCGGCCAACGGCCAGGTGAAGGCGCGCCTGCCGTCAGGCAAGGCGGTGCGCGTCGGCGAGACGGTCGGGCTGAGATTACGGCCGGATAAGCTCTCGCTGTTCGACACGACAAGCGGCGAAGCGTTGTCCTCGGCGCTGGATGCGGGAGCGCGCCATGGCTGATATCTCGCTCGTCGATGTCAGCAAGCGGTTTGGCACGATGGACGCGGTGCGCGATCTTTCGCTCTCCGTTGCCGACGGCGAATTCGTCGTGCTGCTTGGACCGACCGGCGCCGGCAAGACCACGACATTGAGGCTGATCGCAGGGCTGGAGCGGCCCGATCATGGCAGCGTGGTGATCCGCGGCAGGGACGTCACCAGGCAAATGCCGGCCGAGCGCGACGTCGCCTTCGTGTTCCAGCAATACTCGCTGTATCCACATTTGACCGTGTACGACAATCTCGCCTTTCCCTTGCGCTCGCCGGCACGTCGCATGAATGAGGCCTTCATCCGCCGCCGCGTCCAGAACGTGGCCGAGCTGTTGCATATCGGGCAGAAGCTCGCCAATCGCGCTACCGCGCTGTCCGGCGGCGAAATGCAGAGGGTCGCGATCGGCCGCGCATTGGTACGCGAGCCCGCCGTCTATCTGATGGACGAGCCGCTGTCCTCGCTCGACGCCAAGCTGCGTGCCGAACTGCGCCTCGAGCTCAAGCGCATCCAGCGGGAGCTCGGCACCACTATTCTCTACGTCACGCATGATCAGATCGAGGCCATGACGATGGCCGATCGCATCGGCGTCCTGAGCGACGGAGTCCTGATTCAGCTTGGCACGCCTCGCGAAATCTACGAGCGGCCGAAAAGCGCATACGTCGCGAGCCGCCTCGGGACGCCGCCCATCAACCTCATGCCCGCCGAGCTCTTGGCAAGCCAATCGCCGCCTGCACAGGCGCGAACCGTAGGTTTGCGCACCGAGCATATCCGGATTCTTTCGGCGGATCGTCCCGGGCCCAGGGCGCGGGTGCACTGGGTCGAACATCTCGGAGACCAGAACCATGTGCACCTCAAGCTTGACGCCCATCCGCTTGTCACTCTTGCCGATCCGGCCCAGGAGCTAAAGGCGGGAGACGAGGTCTCGCTTGAATTCCTTGAGCCGCTCTATTTCGATCAATCCGGAGACCGGATCGTTACCGATAGGGCTCGCACATGATGATCGATCGCGAAACACGCAAGCGTTTGATTGTGGCTGTCGCCAACCGCGTCATTGCCAGCGCGGATGAATTGACTGATCTCGACCGTGCCATCGGCGACGGCGATCACGGCACCAATATGCGGCGCGGCTTCGAAGCCGTGCTGGCGGCGGCGGACGAGCTCTCCGCCAAGAGTCTTAGCGAATCCCTGAAAGGGCTGGGCACCACGCTGGTGATGAAGGTGGGCGGCGCATCCGGTCCACTCTACGGCACGCTGTTCATGTCGCTCGGCAAGACGCTCGCCGATGAGGTGAGCCTTGAACAGGTTGCGGATGCGGTTGCCGCCGCGATCGACGCGGTGAAGGCACGCGGCAAGTCGGAAGCCGGCCAGAAGACGATGCTCGATGTATTTTTTCCCGTGCTTGCGGTGTTGCGCGAGGGGGGAGGGGATTTCCCGGCGCGGCTGAGGGCCGCCGCCCGCCTCGCCGCGGAGAACACCGTCCCGATGAAGGCAATCCGCGGCCGTGCGTCGTTTCTTGGCGAACGCAGCATCGGACATATGGACCCCGGCGCGCGATCCTCCGAGCTGATCGTCGACGCCGTCGCAGACGTAATGGAAGGTTGTGCATGAATGAAAACGTAGGAATCGTGATTGTGTCTCATTCCGCGGACGTCGCCCGCGGCACCGCGATGATGGTCGAACAGATGGTCGGCCACGAAGTGCCGCTTGGCTGGTGCGGCGGCGATCCGGATGGCGGTCTGGGTACCAACGTCGAGGCGATCATGGCGGCAATCGACAAAGCGTGGTCGGAAAAAGGCGTCGCCATTCTTGTTGACCTCGGAGGCGCCGAAACCAACAGCGAAATGGCGATCGAGATGTTGCCCGATGCGCGGCGTGGCCGCGTCGTCGTTTGCAACGCGCCGGTCGTCGAGGGCGCGGTAATGGCAGCGACCGAAGCGGCGTCGGGGGCGACGCTGGAAGCCGTGCGCCGCACGGCGGAAGAGCTGACGCCGGTGTGATGCGAGATGATCGGAATGAATGAGCTAAAGGCATCGGTCCTCATGCGGCATGAGGTTGGGCTGCATGCCCGGCCATCGGTCAAGCTGACCAAGCTCGCCAAGGGGTTCGATTCCAGGATCGATCTGGGGCTTTCGCCGGACGGACCCTGGGTCGACGCCAAGAGCATCGTCAAGGTCATGGCGACCAAGGCGCCGAAGGACTCGATCATCTATTTTCGTGCGGAGGGCAAGGACGCGAAGGCCGCGCTGGATGCGCTGGTGATGCTGGTCGACGGAGATTTCCAAAATGGACCATAGGACGCAGCGAGCCGCCCATCGCGTCGAGGGCAGATCCGCCGCCCCGGGGATCGCAATGGGACGGTTAGTGCGCCTGGTTGCCGCGAAGCCGGAAGCGGGCCAATCGCGACCTGTGGCAGGCGAGCATCAGGCGCTTGCCGATGCGCTCGAGGCCTCACGGCTTGATCTCACCGCGCTCGCCGGCAGGATCAAGGACGAAGACGCTGAAGCCATTCTCTCGTTTCAGCTCGCTTTGCTCGAAGACGAGAGCCTGGCGACGCCGGCCTTTGCGCTGATCGCCGATGGCGAGGTCGCCAACAGGGCCTGGGTCGCCGCGATCGACCCCGAGATCGCAACCTATGATCGGGCCGATGATCCCTATTTTCGCGCCCGTGCCTCCGACCTGCGCGACCTGCGCGACCGTGTGTTGCGGCGCCTTGCCGGCGAAGCCGATCAGGCCCTGCCATCAGGCGCAATCGTCGTGGCGGAGGATATGCCGCCATCGGTGTTTCTCGCGACCGACTGGCGCGATGGCGGCCTGATATTGCGCCGGGGCAGTCCGTCAAGCCATGTCGCCATCCTCGCGCGATCGCGCGGCGTGCCGATGATTGTCGGCGTCGATATCGATCATCTCGAGAGCGGCGTCGATGCTGTGTTGGACGGCGATGCAGGCACCCTGATCGTCGATCCCGATCCGATGCTCAGGGCCGACTATGGTCGGCGTCTCTCCGAGCAGGCGCAAGCCCGCGCAGCGGCTTTCTCATTCACCGGCCCGGTGGTGACCGCGAGCGGAGAACCGGTCCAGCTCATGATCAATGTCACCGGGCTCGCCGAGCTCAGGGATATTGACCCGTCGAAGGTCGACGGCATCGGATTGATGCGGACCGAGTTTCTGTTCCAAGAACGCGATCAGCTTCCGACCGAGGAGGAGCAGTATCGGATTTACAAGCAGATGGTCGAATGGGCCGCCGGCAAGCCGGTGACCATCCGCACGCTGGATGCCGGCGGCGACAAGCCGATTGCGGGTTTGACGATGCCTGGAGATCTCAATCCATTTCTTGGCGTGCGCGGAGTGCGGCTGTCGCTCAAGCGGCTGGACGTGTTTCGCTTGCAGTTGCGAGCGCTGGCACGTGCCGCGGTGGCCGGAAATTTAAAGGTGATGATCCCCATGGTCACGCTACCGGAGGAGCTCGATCGTTGCCGTGTCCTGTTCCAGGATGCGATTGACGAGCTGCGGGGCGAGGGACACCAGGTCGTGATGCCGCCGCTTGGCATGATGGTCGAGGTTCCCGCCGCGGCGCTCGTGGTCGAGGACTTCAAGGCTGACTTCTATTCGATCGGCAGCAACGACCTGATTCAATATGTCATGGCGGCAAGTCGCGACGAACCGCAGCTTGCCGATCTGGCTCGTCCTTCGCGCGCGGTGTTCAATCTCATCGGGCATGTAGCAGCCCATGCCAAGCGCAACGGCCGGGACGCGAGCCTGTGTGGCGACCTCGCGGGTGACCCGCAACAGGTCGCCTCCTTGCTCGATCAGGGCTTGCGAAGCTTTTCGGTCGCACCCGGCGCCCTTGGGCCGGTCCGGGCCGCGATCGCCCGCTATTCCGGCAAGCCGGCATGAGTACGCAGGCCACGCCAGAAAATGCGCAGGGGTTGATAGCGGCCTACAAGGCGATCCTGCGCGACATCCTCGATCGGCGGCCGTCTGGCATGCGGCAACGCCTGGCTGAAGCGCTCGGCAAGAACCGCAGTTTCATCACCCAGATCGCCAACCCCGCCTATCAGACGCCGATCCCGGCGCAGCACGTCCACGCGATTATCCAGGTCTGCCATTTCTCCGCGCAGGAAAAAGACCGGTTTCTTGTGGCCTATCATCGGGCGCATCCACGACGACTGTTGCTCCTAAAGGAGCGCGAGCGCAGCCGGCGGTTGACGCTGATGCTGCCTGATCTCGGAAGCGAACAGAAAAATCACAAGCTCGACACGCTGCTGAGCGAATTCGCTGAGAAAGTCGCCAGGCTGATCGAGGATAGCTGAAGCAAAAAGAACAGGGAGGGGAGGGATGAAGAAACTGATCAACGCCGTCGGTGACGTGGTGAATGAAAGTCTCGCCGGATTTTGCGCGGCACATTCCGACATAGTGCGGCTGGGAAAGACGGCACCCTTCGTGCTGCGTCGTCATCTCAAGCAAGGTAAGGTAGCGCTGGTGTCGGGCGGCGGCTCCGGGCACGAGCCGCTGCACGGAGGATTCGTGGGACCGGGCATGCTGGATGCGGCCTGTCCGGGTCAGGTCTTCACCTCGCCGACTCCCGATCTGATCCTTGCCGCGGCAGAAGCCGCCGATAGCGGTGGGGGCGTGTTGTTCATCGTCAAGAACTACGAGGGCGACGTCATGAATTTCGACATGGCCCGCGAGATGTCGGGGAAGACGATCGCAACCGTGATTACCGATGATGATGTCGCGGTCGAGAAATCGACCTATTCGACCGGACGGCGCGGCGTCGCCGGTACGCTGATCGTGGAGAAGATTCTTGGCGCGGCCGCCGAGGAAGGGCGCACGCTTGATGATCTGAAAGCTTTGGGTGATCGCGTCAATGCGGCCACGCGTTCGATCGGCATCGCGCTTACGAGCTGTACGGTTCCGGCCGCCGGCAAGCCAACCTTCGATCTCGGCGAGGACGAAATGGAGGTGGGCGTCGGCATTCACGGAGAACCCGGGCGCCGCCGTATCAAGCTCAAGCCCGCAAACGAAATCGCGGCGGAAATGGTTGGTGCCATCATTGCCGACCTCGGAGATCGCGCGCGCGGTGAAATGATCCTGTTGATCAACGGCTTCGGGGGAACGCCTCTGTCGGAGCTCTACCTGATGTATGATGCCGTGCGCAAACGTCTCGAACCCGCGGGCTGCGAGGTCGCACGATCGCTGGTCGGCAATCTCGTTACCTCGCTCGACATGGCCGGCTGCTCGGTGACGGTGTCACTGCTCGATGGCGAGATCAAACGCCTCTGGGACGCGCCGGTTCATACCGCCGCCCTGCGGTGGGGCGTCTAGCTTCAGCCCTTTCGTGCGACGATCCCGCCAAATCTACGATGTAGGGTTGGAAGCTCTGGCTGGGCACGGACTGCGGGGTTAGTTTGCTTGCTGCAGAAGGCATGGTGGCGCACCATGCAGAAAAAAGCGGTGCGTTTTCTGGTGCGGGTGGTTTCCGGTCCAGCTAAATTGGATCCAGCAGGCGTTGATTTCACTGGTAGGCCCGGCAGGACTCGAACCTGTAACCAGACCGTTATGAGCGGGAGAATATCGCGCGCATTCGTTGATGTTCCTACGTTTTCGTCTCGGATCGATCGCGTTCGTTGCGTTTTGGAAAGGTTGTTTCTGGTGCGAAACTGGTGCGGTCCATGGCCATACGTCGGGACAGCAGGTCGGCCAAGTGGACCAAGGAGGTTTCGCTATTTGACGAAAAAGGAAGTCATCTGCGGAAGCGGCTGATCGCACTGCCACCCACGTCTGGGGTGCGCTTCTCAACCGGGATAACCGCTACCCAGCCTCGGGACAGTGATGCAACCTGCCCTTCGGCCGTCCGTCGGGGGTGCGCCCTCGATGCCGAACGTTGTGGCGAGGCCTCTAACACCAACAGGCGTCACGACGAGCGCGCGGCTATCCCGGATATGCTCGACCCAATCGTGATCGAGAGCGTGACGAAGAATGGCAGCGCCGACCGCCCCGGCCAGATGCGGCCGGCGCTCGCTCCAGTCGAGACAGGGGCGACAGAACACTCGGCGCTTGGAGGCGAGGCGAAGATCGACGCCCAACTCATCGAAGAATGACCGACCGGCATCGGTCAGTTGTCCGCCATCCTCGTCGAGCAGAATAAACGACTGTTGGACCAGCCGGTCGGCGATTGCGACGGCGATGCGGCCGGCCATGTGGTCATAGCACGTGCGTGCGTGTCGAAGCGTCTCTCCGCCGCGCCAGAGATTGCGCTGCCGGGCGGGGCCTTCCTGCGCCACGACCATGAGACCTTCCAGCATGCGCGCGACGAGCGGAGAGGCCAAGCGGAAATATCGTCGTCGGCCCTGCTTTTCGAGCGCGAGCAGTCCGGCGTCGCTGAGTTTCGCAAGATGGCCACTCGCCGTCTGCGGCGCCACGCCAGACACATAGGCGAGCTCCGAGGCGGTCAATGTTCGGCCATCCATCAGCGCGCTAAGCATGTTGGCGCGCGCCGGATCGCCGACGAGTGCCGCGACCTGGGCGATTTTGGGTCCCGTGTCCATGTCTTTCTCCTACGCCGATGAGGACGCAGCGCCAAGCACAAACACTTCGGCCAAGACCGTAGTATTTCCGCAAGACTGGTTCGATCACGGGACATAGGTTGCCTGCAAACTAACATGCCCCGCGAAAGGAAGTGCCGCCGTGAAGCGATAGGTCATCCCGCGGCTACGAATATTCGATTGGTATCGAATGATACTCGCAAAACAAAGTTTATCTGAGCCGTCAAATTCTTGCAGACAACTGAGTGTGATCAATGCAAACAACTTCGCTCAACACAAGGCAGCCAGAACAAGCCCGCTCCGACACGTCATTCCATTCGCCTCTCGCGAAGGCGCTGGCGCTTGCCGCTACGAGCCTCGGCCTTGGCGTGGTGCAGCTCGATATTACCATCGTCAATACCGCGCTGAGCAGCATCGGCACCTCGCTCGGCGGCAGCGTCGCCGAGCTGCAATGGGTGGTGACCGCCTATACCATCGCGTTCGCTGCCTTCATTTTGACCGCCGGTGCGCTCGGTGATCGCGTTGGCGCCAAACGGATATTCATAGGGGGCTTTGCAATCTTCACGTTGGCTTCGCTCGCCTGCGCACTGGCCCCGTCGGCGATGTTCCTGATCGCCGCGCGCTCCGTGCAGGGCCTGGCGGCGGCGATCCTGGTGCCGAACTCGCTGACACTGCTCAATCACGCGTATACCGATCCGAAGGCGCGCGGCCGCGCGGTCGGCTTCTGGGCCGCAGGCGCGAGCGTCGCACTGACTTCGGGGCCGTTCGTCGGCGGCGCGCTGATCGCGCTGGTCGGCTGGCGCGCGATCTTTCTTGTCAACCTACCGATCGGCGCCGCCGGCCTCTGGCTCGCCTGGCGTTATGCCGAGGAGACGCCGCGGCTCGCGCAGCGCGAGATCGATCTGCCGGGACAGGTCGCGGCGATTGCAACCCTCGGCACGCTGGCCGGCGCCCTGATCGAGGGCGGCGCGCTCGGCTGGAGCCATCCGCTCGTCATCATGGGCTTCGCGGCGGCGGCCGTGATCGGGCTCCTGTTCGTATGGCGCGAGGCATATGCGCCGCAGCCGATGCTGCCGCTATCGCTGTTCCGCCGTCGCATGTTCGCGCTGACCGCGCTGGTCGGGCTTCTCTTCAACATCGCCTTCTACGGCCTGATCTTCGTGCTCAGTCTCTACTTCCAGAAGGTCAATGGCTGGTCGCCGTTCGCAACGGGTCTCGCCTTCGTGCCCATGATGGGCATGGTGCTGCCCGCCAACCTCGTCACCGCGTCGGTCAGCGAGCGCCTCGGCGCGCCGCAAACCATTGCGCTGGCTTGTGTGATCACTGCCGCGGGCTGCCTTGCGCTGCTGCCTATGGCCTCAGGCACGAGCTACGGGGCGATCTGCGCTCAGCTCATGGTCCTCGGAGGCGGGCTCGGCCTGCTCGTGCCGTCCTTGACCTCGACGCTGCTCGGCAGTGTCGAGAAGTCGCGATCCGGCATCGCCGCGGGCGTATTGAACGCGACGCGGCAGACCGGCAGCGTGCTTGGCGTTGCCCTGTTCGGCTCGCTGGTCGGAGGGAACAACGCGTTCATGACCGGGGCGCATGCCTCGCTGGTGATATCGGCCGCTGTGTTGCTCGCAGGTGCGGTCGCGATCGTGCAGGGCCGAGCAAAGGAGGGACGATGAAAGGGGGCAGGTCGAGCCCGTGTGGTGCCCGGAAACCGAAGACCAGGGCGTCGATGACAAATCATCATGATTGGGATCTTGTGAAGCAAGTCAGCGACACCCTGCACACTTGGCGCGACCGGGTTCCGCAGCGCCGCGACTTGGCGCAATGGACCGACCGCGACTTGCATGATGTCGGGCTGTCCTGGAGCGATATCGCTCTGGAAGTCAGGAAACCCTTCTGGCGGGCTTGACGGCGCACATTGCTACCGAACACGTAACTTGCGACAGAACAGAGCGTCGATGCCGTCCGGATTGCGGCTCATGTAGCTCCGGAAGTCCTTGCAGTTGTTCGATTGCCATGGACGTTTTACAGATTGCGCGATGATGGACTGGTGCCGCTGATTTGCCCGACGTGTCAAATGTTTTCGCGGCATCGCTCAAAGCATCCATGCCGGCGACCCCCCGGCTACTTTGCATGGGGTTGATTTCGATATTTTTAGTTGGGCGCGAGAATCGGGTCGGCCTTGCATGACAGCCTGCACTCGCTGAGCGGTACATTGCTGCTGTATTGATCGCAGATTCCGGTGTTGGCAATGAAGTAGACGCCGGAAGACGGTCAGCCTTTGACTGCCCCGAAGGAAAGACCCCGCGCGAGATAGCGTTGGACGAAGAAATATAGGACCACCGGCGGAATGATTCCGATTAGCGTATTCACTGCCGCGATATTGAAATCGACTCCACGGGTCGACCGCGAGGCAAGCACCAACGCGGAGAAGGTCGTCGCGCTTTGCGAGGTGAGCGCCGCAGCAAAAAGCGCCTCGTTCCAGGTGAAGGCAAAGATCAGCACCGCGGTGACGACGAGACCATCCACCGAAAGCGGCAATGAGATTTTCCAGAATATCTGCCATGGCGTTGCGCCTTCGACCTTTGCCGCGTCCTCGATCTCCGTGCTCACGTCCCGGAATATGTCGCGCATTATGACGACGGCGAAGGCGAGATTGAAGGCGGAGTAGCAGAAGATCAGCCCCGTCCATGTGTCGATCAACTGAAGATAGACCATAAGCAGATAGAAGGGCACGAGTACCACGGCAGGCGGCAGCACCCGCTGCGACAGGAACCATAGCGCAATGTCGCTCGACCCGATCGGAAACTGAAAGCGGGCGAGCGCATAGGCGGCCGGCACACCGAGAATAAGCGCGACAGCGGTAGTGCCGACGCTGACGACGATGCTGCTGATGAAGGCATTGATTGCTTGCGGATCGGAAAGAACGTTGTGCCAGGAATCGAGCGTCGGCTGGAATGTGATGAAAGGAATGAAGGCGCCTGGCTCGAATGTCGCCGTGCTCGTCTTGATCGAGTTTATGAAGGCCCACACGAAGGGCAGCAGCGTGAAGATGACCGCAAGCGTCAGCAGCACATAGACGACGACCTTGGAAATCAGGCTCGCCCGCAGCCACAGAATGTTGGTCATGCTCTCGCCTCCGCTCCGCAACGGGCTGTGGTCAGGCCAGCCGCTTGCGCATCTGTTTGAAGAACACGGTGAGGAGCGCCGCCACCATGACGAGGAAGATAACGCCCATCGCCGAGCCTTGGCCGAAATTGAAGAACTGGACCGTGGTCAGATAATCCATCGCACTGAAGACCTCCGTGCTCGTCCCGGGCCCGCCTGTGGTCAGCGCATAAGGGATCGCGAACACCTTCAGGCATTCGACTGTCCGAAGCAGGATGGCGATCGTGGTGACCGGCCACGCGAGTGGCACGCCGAGACGCCACATCACCTGCCAGTGATTCCGCGCATCGAGGATCGCGGCATCATAGAGATCGCTCGAAATGCCGGCCAGCCCCGCCAGCACGATGACGAACACAAAGGAGGTCCACCGCCATATGTCGAGCAGGATCGCCGCTGCGATCCCGCCCCACGCAGTCGAAAGCCACGGCACATGGACGCCCGCCAAGCCGAGGACGGCCGGGACAAGCCCGCCTTGGGAACTGAACAGCGTCACGCCGAGATAGCCGATCGCGACTTCCATGGTGAAGAGCGGCGTCCCAATCACCGTGCGGAAGCCGTACGACCAAGGGGCGCCGAGATTGACCAGCCAAGCCGCCGTGAAGCCGAGGACGACTTCGATCGGGACCGAGATCGCCACGTAAGCGGCAGTGACCATGATGCTGTGCCAAAAGCGGTCCGAAGCGAGCACGTCGGCATAATTCTCGAGTCCGACATAGTCCGTGATGCCCAAGCCGAGCACATAGTTGGCGAGACTGTAATGGATGACAAAGATGAGCGGCACGAATGTGAAGGCGACCACCCACAGCACCGCGGGCAGGAGAAGGACATATTTGAAGACCGCGCCGTACTCGCCCGGCCTCACGTGCTTCGCTTTCATCGCAGGTTCCCGATCGCCGACCTTGGCCCGCACTGTCCAGCCCGGGCCGTTCGAGGGATCCGCGGCGCTACCTTCCCGAGCTGGCGCGAGCGGCGACGCGGAATCTGACATCCGCGCGCGTGATCGTCGCCGGAAGCCGACCGCGGCTTCCGGCGACACCGATCATGCGAACGAGGCCTGGTAGAGCACCTTCTGTTTCTCGCGTCCGTAGCGTTGGGTAATCTTCTCCCATGCAGCGGCAGTCGCATCGAGCGCCGCCTTCGGCTGCATCTGGCCGCCCAGGACCGCCGAGATGTTGACGTCGAGTTCGTGCCAATATTCGGCCGTTCCCGGGATGCGCAGATATTCCTGCTGCACCGGCGCACTCAGGACAGAATAGTAGCCCTTCAGATATTCCATCGCGTCATCGGCATCCCAGTTCTGCGCCTTGAACTCGTCCAGACTGGCGGTACCTACGGGGGGCAGATACTCGAACTTCATGCCCGGTTGCACGCCAGTCCAACCATTGGTGGAATTGAAGAAGGCGTTCTTCTTGTTGGCCATGAAGGCCAGGAAGTCATAGGTCGCCTCCTGCTTCTTGGAATTGCGAGAGATGACGCAATGCCACGAGCCACCATTGGTGTTGCCGACTTGATTCAACTCGTATTTCTTCCACTGGCCGGTAATTGGATTGAAGGCCTCCGTTGTGCCGGGCATGCCGGCCGCTCCCATCTTGCCCTTCACCTTCGATGTTTTCGGATCCTGGGCGAGCGTCGGCAGGTCCCCCCAGGTCGGCTCCATTGCCGAACGGCCGGCGAGGAACAGATTCCAGCCCTGGCCGAGCGTCCAGCTTATCTCCTCGCGCGGACCAGCGTTCGCGAGTTTCAGGTAATCCTCCAGAGCTCTAAGATGCCCCTCCGAGTTGATAAGCGGCTTCATGTCCTGCGGATTGAAGAAATAGTACTTGTTGTCAGGCGAGATCACGTAAGGGGCGGACAGCGACAGGAAGTGGAAGAAGCCCTGTTCGTTGACCTTTGCGTGCAGCGCGAGGCCCCAGCCCTCGCCGCCGTCGCTGGCCCAGTCCCATCCCGTGAAGAAAGCGGCGGCATCTTGCAGCTCTTTCATCGTTTTCGGCGGCGCCGGCAGCGAATACCCGTATTTGTCTTTGAACTTTTCCTGGTTCTTGCTGTCGGTGAAGATGTCCTTGCGATAGTAGAGCGCCTGCGCGTCTCCGTCGAAGAGCACGCCATACAGTTTGCCGTTCCATTCGTAGAGCTTGCGCATGGCCGGCAGCCACTGGTCGGGGTCCCAGTACGGATGGCGCGGATCGGCTTGGAATTTGTCGATCTCGACGATGTACGGGGTCTTGGGCACAAAGAAGTCGCCGTAGAACCATGCGCCTGTCATGTAGGCGTCATAGCGGCCGAGACCGCTTGCAAGGTCTGAGAAGATCTGCTGGTGAAGCGTCTCGATCGGCACTTCGGCGACATTCACCTTGCCGCCCGTTTCCTCTTCCCAGTGCGGCACATGATATTTCAGGCCGTCGCCCACTGTCGTCTTCAGCACCATCACATTGATAGTGGTCCCCTTGAACGGCTTGGTCTTGAGGAAGGCGACGCGCTCCTGAGTGATGGGAGACTCATATGGCGCCTCGGGCGCCGAGTCCATGAGGTTCGCCGCCCGTGCCGGAGCGGTCAGCCTTGTCAGCACCGCGAGCGAAAGACCAAGCTGCAATCCGCCCACGACGAAGTCGCGCCGGCCGATTTTTCCTTTCAGATACCCTTGAATCAGAGCTTCGAGCTTCTCGACGTTTCCCATCGGCATTTTCTCCTCCTTTCGCCATTGCGGGCGTCAAGCATGCGATCCGGCTTCGGACTGCAAATTCCTCCTCCTGCCGGCAAAACGGAAATGACCGGAGCGCCACCTTCGGAAATTCAATCTAGTCCTGGCACCTCGGAGGGGTCAACACGGGAAAGTGGCGGAGCAACGGGCGCCGGCCACCACATGGACAGCCGCGCCGGCGATGTGTATCAATTCGTGGGACAGCCGGTTCTGATGTGCTCCGCGATCTCTGGCCGTGCTGAAGAAAGGCACACGGCGAACGATGGCAAGTGTGGAGCTCAGACACGTCTCGAAGCGCTTCGCCGACGTCTCTGCGGTGGAGGACTTCTCGCTCGAGACCTCGGAGGGCGAATTCATCGTTCTTGTCGGGCCTTCCGGCTGCGGAAAAACGTCCACCATGCGCATGATCGCAGGCCTCGAGGCCGTCAGTGATGGACAGATCCTGTTCGACGGCGAGGACGTTACCGATCGCCTGCCACGTGACCGGGATGTCGCCATGGTGTTCCAGAACTACGCGCTTTTCCCGCATCTTAACGTGTTCTCGAATCTTGCTTTCGGATCGCAGCTTCGCAAGGTGCCGAGAGCGGACATCGAGGCGCGGGTAAAGCATGTCTCACGCATGCTGGGCATCGGAGATCTTCTTGAACGCCGGCCGAGGGAACTATCCGGCGGCCAGCGCCAGCGCGTGGCGCTAGGTCGCGCAATCATGCGCGAGCCGCGGGTATTCCTCATGGACGAACCGCTTTCGAATCTCGATGCCGCCTTGCGCATGGAAATGCGGTCCGAAATCATCAAATTGCAGGAGCGCCTCGGCATCACGACCTTCTATGTCACCCATGATCAGATCGAGGCATTGAGCATGGGCGATCGGATCGTGGTCATGCTCGGCGGCAAGTTGCAGCAGGTTGGAACGCCGATGGGGCTCTATGAACAGCCGCTGAATTCCTACGTGGCCGGTTTCATAGGAAGTCCCCCGATGAACTTCCTCGAGGGGGTCGCAAATGACAGCGGCGTGACGCTCACGACACTGAACGCTAGGTTCGAACTTGCAGACCGTCTGCTTGCCTCGCTACGGCAATCAAGCGCCCGCGACCTCCTGCTCGGCATCCGGCCGGAACATGTCCTGCTTTCCGACCGCCCGGCAAGCGACGGGGTCTACACTCTGAGCGCGACAGTTGATACCGTCGAGCCGCTCGGGCACACAATTCTGGTGAGAGCGCGGCTGCCCTCCCAGCAGCTGCTCAACGTGCTGGTCGGGGGAAAGATATCCTGGCGCGAAGGCGACAAGGTTCACCTGATCATGCGTCCGGAGCACATCTACCTGTTCGACAGGACGGCAGACCGACTTCTATGCGGTCTTCCTGGCTGAGCGGTAGCGGCGTCGGCATCTCTCCCGGCGGGTTCCGCCCCGGCCGATCGGCACAACCAAACAAGGAGAAAACTATTCATGCCTGCGCGTGAAAAGACTCTGGACCACAAGCTCGCCCGCATCCGCGCGGGGCAATACGCGCCGGCTGATTTCATCATCGCGGATGCCAAGGATGGCGATATGGGCTTCGGTGCGGGTGCGCCTGGGCCGGTCTACAATGAAAACAACCAGCCAACGGACAGCATGCGAACCATGGCCGATTATCGTGCCGGCATGCGCGAAATGGTCAGTTCCGGCCTCGTTGACATCATGCTCACTTCCGTTTCTTCAGCGGAAGCGCTGCATGCAAGTGGCACCTATTCGGACACTCCCGTCACGCCAGCCGTGCGGCTGAACGACGCCACAGACATCTGGAACCTCCGCGGCGGCTCCTATCAAACCGCGCCAGCCAGGCCATTCCGCACGGCACGCCTCAAGCACGCCCGCGCAGTCGCCGATCTCGGCCTTTACTCCATCACGTTCCAAAACGACCTCGACCGAGACGTCACTACTCTCGAAGCCTATGCCGCCTTCCGCGAGGAGGCGGAAGTGATCGGAATGCGCCATTTTCTCGAGGTTTTCAATCCCACCCTTCCAATCGATACGGGCGGCGTCGATCTCGGCCTTTACGTGAATGATGCGATCGCCCGCGCCCTTGCGGGCGTTGCCTCGGCCGAACGGCCGCTTTTTCTGAAAATGGTTTATAACGGGCCGCGCGTGATGGAGGAACTCGCTTCCTTCGACTCGCGGAACCTCATCGTCGGTGTTCTCGGCGGTGCGGCGGGCACCACGCGCGATACGATGGAACTTGTCGCACAGGCCGAACGATGCGGCGCGCGGGTCGCTCTGTTCGGCCGAAAGATCTGGTATGCCGAATCGCCGATCGAAATCGTGCGCCTGATGCGCCGCGTCGTCGAACGCGAGACTTCGCCCAATGAGGCGGTGCGGCTCTATCACGATGCGCTTGCGAAAGCCGGCATTCGCGCAAGGCGGCCGCTCGATCAGGACAACGAGGTGACCGATCCCATGCTCAAAACCTGAGCACGTTGAACAGCGGCGTCCATGCGTAGCGTTCAGCGCGACTGACGGCGCTCTGCCGTGACGCCAAACGCCCGGGAAAGATCGGGCGAAGACAACCCTTAAGGCGCTCCGCGACGCTTTGCCGCCGTGGATATGATCGACTCGTTGAAAGGCTTCAGCGCCTCCTGAAGCGGATCGAAGACGCGCCGCCGGATCTCCGCATAGGCGGCCAGCCATTCCGGATCAGGCTCAACGACATGCTCGCGTTGTTCGATACTGGCAAGCGCGGCATCCAGGTCCAGCCAAAGCCCGGCAGCTATGCCGCCGAGAAGGGCCGCACCCAGCGCCGTAGCCTCCGGCTGGTCGACAACGATGATCGGCGCACCGAATACGGCGGCCTTGATCGCGATGAGCAGCGGATTGCGCGAATTGCCGCCGATCACCCGATATTCGCCCGGCACGCCGATGCCGGGCAACGCAGCGAGCCCGTCGACCACGCGGCCCGCCTGCATTGCGATCCCTTCAAGCACTGAACGGTAGATGGCGCCGCGGCTGCTGTGCGCGCCAAGCCCGATGAATGCACCGCGCGCCGTAAGATCCGGCGCGGGCGGCGGCGCATAGGCGAGATGCGGCAGGAAAACGACACCGGTGCTTCCCGGGCCCACCGCATTGGCTTCCTCAATGAGCGACTTATGAGGCACCCCACCGGTCAGGCTTCGCAGCCACTCCACGGCACCGCCAGAACTGTTCATCGTGCCCCCCAGATAGGAGAGCGCTCGATGTGTCTCTATCGCGCCCTGCACATAGCCTTGCCGCAAGATCTTCTCATCCATCAGCGGGCTATCGGTCACCAAGAGCAGAGCCTCGGCCGTGCCGAGGCTGTCGAGCAGCATGCCGGGGCGCGTGACGCCCGCCGCATAGGACCCGACAAGATGATCGTGACCGCCAACCGCTACAATGCACTCGCCGGAAATCCCGGTGCTGGAGCGGATATCCGCGCGCACTGCGCCGAGTGGCGATCCGCTGGGCGCCAGCGGACAAAGCAGCGCCGGATCGATGCTTGCATCCGCAACCAGCTCCTCGGACCAGCATCTTGCTCCGAGATCGAGGCAGAGCGTGCGGGAGGCGAGCGTGAAATCGGTCGCGGCTTCACCCGTCAGACAAAAGGCGATCCAGTCAGCAATGCAGAGCACCCGTCGCGCGCGCCTCAGAGCCTCTGGCCAGTGCTCCTTCATCCAGAGGAGCTTGCAGAGCGTCAGCGTCGGATCGACCGGCAGGCCGGTGATTTCAAAGATGCGCTCCTTGCCGATCTTCTCGGCGAGCGCCGTCGCAGCCGCCTCGCTGCGCCAGTCGAACCAGACAAGAGCGGGTGCGAGCGCCCGGCCGCCTCCATCAACGAGCACGCAGCTTTCGCCGACGCTTGCCACAGCAAGTCCCGCTATGGGCCTGTTGCGCACTTGCCGCCCCACGTCCGTCAGGCAATCGCGTACGCAGGCAAAGAGCGCGTCGGGGTCATATTCGCCGTTTCGGCCGTCGATCATCCGCGCAGGGGTAGGGCGCTGTGCGCCAGCGACCTCGCTGCCACGCGGGTCGAAGGCGATCGCGCGGATCGACTGTGTTCCGACATCGATTCCAATATTAATCGGCGCTGCCGATGTGAGCAGATTTGGCTTCGAGGTCATGACGGGCTTGGCTTGGTCGAAAGGACACCCTCGACAAGAGTGAACGCCTTAAGCTCGCCTGTCCAGCAACCCGAAATCCGAGCGAAGCAGGGCGGCTGCTCCTTCGGCGCGCTTTCCAGCAATACGCGAAGGGTTTCGCAAATCTCTCGAGGGCCATCAGAGGCCGCAAAAAATGTTTCCAAATCTCGCTTCGTCCCGGCAGGTTGCTGCCGAAAGCGAGATCGTGTTTTCCAAAAAAGGTGAGAGGTATCAAGAGTCGCAAGGCAATTTAAGTCCCTTGCGTCTACCAGTTCTGCCACGTCCGCTTTGGTCACGCTGGATATTCGTCATGCCTACGCCACCATTCGTAGGGCTTCGTTTGCGGCCACCCGGGCGGTGAATCCTCCCAAGTCTCCTGTCGCCCGTAGGGCGTCACATCGAGGAAGCCCCACACGTTTCCGGCCGCTTCGCACCCACGTTGAGCTGTGAAATAGGTGCGATAGACATCGTCGCCACGGCGCAGGAATACCGAAAGACCATGATGCTCCCCCTCGGGTGTGGTCATCCCGAAGTCCGAATTGAAGCTGGTGTTCGCGCTCGATACCCACCGATGCGGCCATCCCATGCGCTTCCGATAAGATTCGACGTTCGCAAAGGGCGCGAGGGACACCAGCGCCAGCGTGACGCCCCGGGCTTTCAGGTGCTCGGTTGTGAACTGGCCAATGTTGTCGGTGAACATTGAACATCCCGGACACCCGGCTGTGGGCCAGCCATGCACCGCTGGTGCAAACATGAAATGATACAGAAGAAGCTGAGGCCGCCCGTCGAACAGATCCACAAGGCTCACCTGGCCCTCCGCGCCCTCAAAGATGTAGGCCTTCTCAATCTTCGTCATTGGCAGGCGACGGCGCTCGGCGGCCAAGGCATCTCGGGCGCGGGTCAGCGCCTTCTCCTTCGCGAGCAAACGCTCGGAGGCCTCTTGCCACTGCGCTGAGGAAACTATGTCGGGCATCGCGTCGCTGATCTGGACCATATCGAACTCCAGGTTGGCCGGCATATAATTCGAGGACGTCCGAGCGCTCCCTGAACCGACATTCAACCCGGAAAAACTTGTCGCGAACATGTTCCATGCCTGCCCAGCCGCCCACGGTAGAGTAGCGCCGCGGAATCTGGCGGCCGACGGCGTCCGGCCTGTCGGGACTCGAACAGGCGGCCTTGCGGCGCCCCGGACGAGTCTCCCTGGTCTAAGCTGACGACGGCGAGGCGCTGCCGCTCAATGACCGGCCGGCTGCGGTCAGGCCCAGCCGCCATCGACGATGTAGTTCTGGTTTGTGCAAGCGCCGCTGTCGTCGGCGGCGAAGAAGAGGACGACGCGGGCAATGTCGTCCGGTATGAGCTTGCGCTTAAGGCATTGGCGCTGCATGAGTTCGGCCTCACCTACGGGCGTCAACCACAAATCCTGCTGCCGCTCGGTCATGATCCATCCGGGCAGGATGGAATTGACCCGCACGTTGTTCGGCCCAAGATCGCGGGCGAGCGCACGGGTTAGGCCCTGAACCGCGGACTTGGCGGTGGTGTAGCAGAGCATGTTGCCCTGGCCGATCACCCAACTCACCGAGCCGATGTTGACGATCGAACCGCCCCCCGCCTGGATCATGTCCGGCGCGACCGCCTGGGCGGCAAAGAACTTATGTTTCAGGTTGACGGCGATCCGCTCGTCCCAATATTCCGGCGTGACGTCCTCGATCGCATGACGGTCATCGCGGGCCGCGTTATTGACCAGGATGGTGATCGGCCCGAGCGCCTCGCGGACGCCGGCGACTGCGCGTCTCAGGGCATTGATGTCGCGCAGATCGGCGTGCTCGAAGTGCACGCTGGCATGCGCCGGCAGGCTGGCCAGTAGCCGCTCTGAGGCCTTCACATCGATGTCGATGAAACCGACCCGCGAGCCCTGGCCGACGAACTGGCGGACGATGGCTTCGCCGATGCCGGAACCGCCGCCGGTCACCAATATAGTTCGGTCCTTGAGGCTTGGATAGATGGCGCCCTGCATTGGCATCCTCTCGATTTGCCAGATGAACGGCGCCGGATGCGTCACTGTGACTCAAACAAAGAGCCGCGGCTCCCGGTGTTCACTCGGTCGTCTCCATCTGATTTCTGTCCACGACCCGCAGCGTCCGCCGCACCATGCCGTCGACAATTGTCGCCGACTCGCTCGGACGCACATGTATCGCCGTCGACTTGAGCAGCCATGGCAACACCGCCTGGTCGAGCCGCTCTTCATAGGCGCGGCGCATCATCTCAAAAGCCTGCAGGCCGGGGCCCGCGAGGATGACATGATGCGGGCGCAGCACCGATATCGTCGCGGCGACCGCCTCTGCAAGCGCGCGGCCTGCCTGCCCGAATAACTGCTCGAGGCGGGGATCGCCGCCCAGTGCTCGCTCGCGCAGCAGAGCCATCTGCGCCTCGGATGGCTGCTGCGACGCCGCCGGCGGGAGGTCGAGAAAGGTGCGGGCATCGCGGTAGAGCGCATAGTCGGCGAGATAGGCCTCGATGCAGCCGCGTTGGCCGCAGCGGCATTGCGGACCATCCGGCGCCAGCTTGACATGGCCGATCTCGCTGCCGGCGCCGGCGCCCCAGCGCGCTTCACCGTCGACAACGACGCCCATCCCGACGCCGTGGCCGACCATGATCGTGGCCGAGAGGCCCTGCGCCAGTGCCGGTTCCGCGGCCGCGAGGGCCAGCGCAACCGCGACGGCGTCGTTCGCCATCACGACCTCGACTCCAAATGCCTGACGCAACGGCTTCGCCAAATCGACGTCAGTGACCGATAGCGCCGGACTCCATAGATGCCGGCCGGTGTCGGCGTTCACGATGCCCTGCAGCGCAATCCCGATTCCCAGCAGCCGATGGCGCGGCGTGGCCGTCGCGTCAAGCATGGCATCGATCTGCGCGATCACGAGATCGCACAACGCGCCTGCATCGAGAGCACGCGTCGCGAGTGCGCATCGCGATTGCGCCAAGCCGGAACCACTGAAATCCGCGATCAGGGTCTCAATCAGGTTCATGCGCAGCGAGACCGCAACGATGCGGCCAAACTCCGGGTTCAGCGTCAGCAGTACTGCAGGCCGGCCACGGCGACGGCCGTTCAGCCCGTCCGCATCCTCTTCGTCGGCATCTTCGGACCACGACATCGCCGCCCCGGTCTCGGCCTCGCACAGCAGCTCTTCCGCCATCAGTCTCGACGTTATGGCCGAAATGGCTGGGAAGCTCAGCCCCGTGCTACGTGCGAGCTCTACGCGCGGCGATGGCCCTTGGCGTCGCAAGACTTCGACGAGGCGGCCGCGGTTCGATGCGCGGGCCACGCTTGAAGCACGTCTCGGCAGCTCGGGCTGCTCATCCATTCGGCTTTTTTAATTCGATCGGTGAAGTTAATCAACGTGTGAAACTAAGTGAAAGGTAAAAAGCACAGGCGAAAGGCCGTTCGTCGGATCTCGTCTGCTATTCGTGCTTGAAGAAGGGAGTGAGAACAGCCTTGACTGGAGATTTATTTCGCCTAATTTATTCGCGAGATAAATAAAATAGGCGCAGAAGCGCCGAGCGTGGATCCCCTCATACCGGGGTGACAAAAGGGAGGTGCATATGAAGGACTCAATGAAGAAATTGATCGTGCCGCTGCTGGCGAGCGCAACCGCGCTCGCGATCGCCACTGGGGTGGCGCAGGCGCAGCAGAAAAAGACCATCGCGCTCGTGACCAATGTCGCGGCCGACTTCTGGACCATCGCCGGCCGCGGACTTGAGAAGGCGCAGAAGGAACACCCGGAATACAATATCGAGTTGATTGTCACCAACGAAGGAACCGCGGCGGGCCAGCGGCGCGAGCTGGACGACCTGATGGTGCGCGGCGTCGCCGGCATCTCCATCTCCGTCGACGATGCGCAGCACGCAACCGAAGAACTCAACAAGGTTGCGGCCAATGCCGTGTTGATCACGACGGATAGCGACGCACCGCAGAGCAAGCGTCTCGCCTATATCGGCACCGACAACGTCGCGGCAGGGCGGCAGGCGGGTGAGGAGATCAAGAAGGCGCTGCCGAACGGCGGTAAGATCGCGTTGTTTGTCGGCACGATGGACGCCGACAACGCCCGCGAGCGGGTGCAGGGTATCAAGGAAGCGATCGCCGGCACCAAGGTCGAGCTGGTCGATGTGTTCACCGACCAGGTGGACTCCGCCAAGGCCAAAGCGAACATGGAGAACGTGCTCGTCAAATATCCCGACATTGCGCTGTTGTCCGGCCTGTGGAGCTACGAGACGCCGCTTATTTATGACTCGGTGAAGGCGGCGGGCAAGGCGGGCAAGGTAAAGATCGTCGGCTTCGACGAGGACCAGCGCACGCTGCGGGGTATTTCCGACGGCACGATCGAATCCACGGTCGTGCAGCAGCCGTACGAGTTCGGCTACCTCTCCGCCACCAACATCATCAAAACGCTGAACGGCGACAAGTCCTGGATCCCGGCGGACAGCAAGCTGATCGTGCCGACCAAGGTGATCAGCAAGTCCAACGTCGCGGAGTTCACCGCATATCTGAAGGACCTGCTGAAGAAGTAACTTCAGTGTGCTTCACTGCCCGGCTGCTACAGGCGGCCGGGCAGTGTCCGGGAGGAAGCGCCGAATGGCGGAGACGTTGCTCGAACTCGCCGGGATCAGCAAGACTTATCCCGGTGTCAAGGCCCTCGACGATGTCAGCCTGCGCGTGTACCGCGGCGAGGTGTTGGGCCTGATCGGCGAAAACGGCGCCGGCAAATCGACGCTGATGCGCGTGCTGGGCGGTGTGATCGCGCCGAGCGAGGGCGTGATCCGCATCGGCGGCATGGACCACGCGCTGATGACGGTGACTGGTGCGACGCAGGCCGGCATTGCCTTCGTGCACCAGGAACTGAACCTGTTCGAGAATCTCGACGTCGCGGCCAACGTCTTTATAGGGCGCGAGAAGCGTACTGGCGGGCCGCTGAAGCTGGTGGACAACGCGGAGATGCGCGCCCGCGTGACGCCGCTGTTGGAACGGCTGGGCGCCGATTTCACGCCGGACACGCTGATCGACAACCTGTCCATCGCGGAGCGTCAGATGGTGGAGATCGCCAAGGCGCTCTCGATTGACGCCCGCGTGATCATCATGGACGAGCCGACCTCGAGCCTGACAATTTCGGAGACCGAACGGCTGCTGGAGGTGATTGCCGACCTGAGGGCGCATGGCATCTCGGTGATCTATATCTCTCACCGGCTGGGTGAGATCATGGCCTGCGCTGACCGCGTCGTGGTGCTGCGCGACGGGCGCACGGTGGGGGAGCTGGCGCGGGACGAGCTGAGCCACGTCGCGATGATCCGGCTGATGATCGGTCGCGACCTGAAGGAGCTATACACGCCGCCGAAACGATCGCCGCAGCCGGGCGGCTGCGATATCGTCGACCTCGTGACTACCGCCTTTCCCGACCGGCAGATTAATCTTTCCGTGCGGCGCGGCGAGATCCTCGGCCTGGCAGGACTCGTAGGCGCTGGCCGCACCTCCCTCGCCCGCGCGGCCTTCGGCATTGACCCGCTGCTGGGTGGCGAGATCAGGATCGACAACGCGCCGGTCGGTGTTGCGTCGCCGCGGGACGCGATCAGGCAAGGGATTTATCTGGTGCCGGAGGATCGCAAGAAATCCGGTCTGGTGCTGGAATTGCCGATCCGGGAGAACGTGACGCTCGCGAGCTTGCTGAACTATGCGCGGATGTGGCTGGTAAACGGCGTGACCGAGCGCGAGGTCGCAAAAAAACAGGTAAGGAGCCTGTCCATAAAGGCGCCGAGCATCGATACGGAGGCCGTGACGCTTTCCGGCGGCAACCAGCAAAAAGTGGTGCTGGGCAAGTGGCTTTCCATGCAGCCGCGCGTGATGTTCTTCGACGAGCCGACCCGTGGCATCGATGTCGGCGCCAAGAGCGAGATCTACGGGCTGATGCGCGACCTCGCCGATCGGGGCGTCGCGATCGTGATGATCTCTTCGGACATGGAGGAGGTCATCGGCGTCTCCGATCGGGTGGCAGTTATGCATGAAGGGAGTGTCAGCGGCGTGCTGAAGCGCGAGCAGTTCAGCGAATACAACGTGTTGCGGCTAGCGATCGGCCAAGCGCCGGAAACCATGGAAGCCGCTGCGCCATGATGAAGAAAGAACTCGGCCTGTGCCTGCTGCTGGCGGTGATCTCCGCCATCACGGGCGCGATCAATCCGGCTTTCCTATCGTTCGTGAACTTGCTGAATATGGCCAACCTGATCGGCCTGTTCGGTGTGTTCGCGCTGGGCGAGGGGCTCGTGATCATCACCGGAGGCATCGATCTTTCGCTCGGCTCGATGTTCGCGCTGCTTGGCGTCGTATTCGTCGACCTGCTGACGACTTATCAGATTTATTGGCCCGTCGCGCTGCTGCTGGTCCTGCTGGGCGGGCTGGCGCTGGGAGGCATCCAGGGTTTCCTGATCACGCGGCTGAAAATGCAGCCCTTTATCGTGACGCTGTGCGGGTTGCTGATCTATCGCGGCGCCGCGCGCTACTATACTAGCGATTCGACGCGCGGCTTCGGCTACGGTGACGAGGCTAGCACGCTGGGCAACATCGCCTCCGGCAATATCGCGGGCATCCCGAACACCTTCATCTTCCTGATCATTCTTGCCCTGATCCTCGGCGTGCTGCTGCACCGCTCCGTCTACGGGCGCTGGCTCTATGCCGTGGGCAAGAACGAGGAAGCCGCGCGCTTCTCCGGTATCAGCACAAATATCGTGATCGCGACCGCCTACATCATCAGCGGCGGGCTCGCGGGGGTCTCAACCGTGCTGTTCGTGTTCTATACCAACTCGGTCTCTCCGAGTTCGTTCGGAAATTTCTACGAGCTTTATGCGATCGCGGCTGCCGTTCTGGGTGGCTGCAGCCTGCGCGGCGGCGAGGGCTCCATTCTCGGTGTCGTGCTGGGGACGGCGCTGCTGCAGGTGCTGCAGAACCTCGTGAATATCCTGGGCATTCCCAATTCCCTGAACTTCGCGGTGATGGGGACGGTGATTCTGGTCGGCGTGCTGGCGGATCAGCAGTTGCAGGCTCGTCGGCGGCGCAAGGTCGCGCTGGCCAGCCTGGCCCGCACGGCGCCGAGATCGACACCTGTGCAAGAAAAGCAGGGCGCATCACCGCGCGGCGCGGCTGCGTTGCCAGCGAGAACAGGCGATCAGGCATGATCCGCCGTGCCTGCGAAAAGGCACAGGCCGGGCTCAGGTCTGATTCGCCCGTTGGACGCGCTTCCGGACGCCATTAAGTCGTCCGACCGTTCGGCGTTTGCCCCGTGGCGTGGCTATGGAACCTTGAAGGCGATTGATCCCGTTGACGATGACATTCGCCATCTCCGCCGAAGCGGCTTGGGGATTCCTGTTCTCGATGGCATCGACGATCCGCGCATGGGCTTCGATCGTGATGTCGCGCTCGCGCTCGGAGACCGGCGCGCTGATCAAAAATGAGGCGCGAAGGGCCGCCTGGATCACGCCGCCCATCGAACGCATGAACAGATTGTTGGACGCCTCGGCGATGGCGATGTGCAACCGGAGATCGCTCTCCGCAAAACCTGCGGGGCTCGACCGCTCGCGGCGCATTTGCTCGATGCCGCCGCGCATTTGGGCGATGTGAGCGTTGTTGCGCTGCAGGGCTGCCAGCGCGGCAGAACGGGGTTCTACCGCAAGCCGAATCTCGCCAAGATCGAACAGAAGGCTGGAGTCGATACGGCCCTCAAGGTGCCAACCCAGTACGTCGGTGTCGAACATATTCCATTCTGAACGGTCGCGCACCACGGTTCCGACCTTCGCCTTGGTGCTGAGCAAACCCTTGGCGACAAGAGTTTTGACGCCCTCCCGCAGCACGGGGCGTGAGACGCCGAAAAGGCGGATCAGTTCCGCGTCACCTGGTAATTTTGAGCCTTCGGGATACTGGCCTGCGATGATGTCAATGCCAAGGATGCGTGCAACTTCTGCGTGGTGGGATATGGCGCGCGGGGCAGGGACAATGACGAGTCTCGAGATCACGGCGATGTCTCCGGAGTCCGGCGGCGCGATGGCCTAGCAAGGCCTGCCGCAGGTAAGTAGTGAACGCAGGGCCAGCAGGCTTTTGGGTATAACATTATGACATCATCTCGCCTCAAAAAAAACTTCTCGTCGTCGAGATCGCGAAAGTGCATCCTTTCTTCTCTGCGTCTCGGCGCAACTAGACGCACGCCGCTTTGATGACCTGCCGCATCCGGCATCGGCGACCGTGCTCCCGTAACTGCTGGCGAAGCCAAGTCCTCGTCGAGTTCTGTCTCGATGGGCCGATGACTGCTTCTTGCAAGCTGACAAATATGTGACCCTTTCGACACAGTCATTACTAATTCAATGTGAACATAAAGTAATACTATTTGTGACCGTCTCGAGGCTTGTTAAAGTGACCACGTAAGCTGCAGTTGATTCACGGCCGCTTGTTGGGCAGCTGAAATCGATGCGTGCTGGGGAGAGCGCGTTCCAGGCTCGAGGGCTTTGGGTGGGGACGTGATGCAAAGTAGACAAAGCCTCGGACGCTGGGAGGGCCAAAAAAGTGTTGCATAGATCTGTAAAGACCGCACGCGTGTGCGGGATGTGGATTGCATTGTCATCTCTGTTGAGCGGGGGGGCGTATGCGGCCGATCTTTTAACGAAAGCTCCGCCTGTTCCTTATGTTGAGGCCGATAATTTCTGGACAAGGCCGTACCTGTTGGGCGATCTCGGCAGGACGAGGCTGAAGGAGATGGGCATCGATCTGTCCCTGCAACTGGGTGACGAAGCCGTCACCAACTTGACGGGCGGAAGCCGCAGAACGGCGGCCCAGGCGGGACAGCTGGCCTTTCAGGCCAAGTTCGATATGGCGAAGCTTGCCGGCATCCCGGGTGGCTTGATCGGCCTCACGCTGGTCGACCGCTTCGGCAACAATCTGAATACCGAGGCAGGCATTCCGGCCTTGCAGCTTACCAACGAAGTTTTCGGCCGCGGCAACATTCTGCGCCTGACCGAACTCTACTACTCGCAGAAGCTTTTCGATGATCGCCTTGAACTCAAGGGCGGCCGTCTTCCAGTCGGCTCCGACTTCTTTTTCGGTCAGTGCGAGTTCATTAACCTGACCTTCTGCGGCGGCCAGCCCGGCAACATCGTGGGTGGCTACATCTTTAACTGGCCCGTGAGCCAGTGGGCTGGCCTCGCCCACTTCAACATCACCAAGGAAGTCCAGATTTCGGCCGGCGTCTACGACGCCAATCCGAATTATCTGACGACGTCAGAGCCCAGCGTCTACTTCTTGCCGGGCATCCCTGGCTCAACCCCCGCCTCGGGGGTGCTGGTGCCGGTGGAGTTGACCTGGAGGCCGGGCGGTCACCTGTACGGGACCTGGAGATTGGGCGGCTGGTATGACAGCGCGTCGACGATTGATGGTGGCCTCCCGGGTATCATTACGACCATCCCAGGCGTCGGTGGTGTCCCCGACCAATTTCTGGGAGATCAAAGAGGCCGCTACGGCATTTATGAGTCGATCCTGCAGCGGATAACCGATGAAGGTGGCCCCGCGAAGGGTTGGTATGTCTACCTCAATACGACCGTCGCCGATCACCGGACTTCGTTCGAAGACTACCAGGTCTCCTTTGAATTGAAGCACACCGGAACCTTCGCCTTCCGTCCCGAGGACGAAGTCGCCTTCGCGGTGGGCACGACCCACGTGAATTCGGCCGCCTTCGGCCCGAATGCCGGCGGCAACGAAGTTCCGATCGAAGTTTGGTACGGTTGGCAGGCAACCGGCTGGTTGAACCTCAAGTTCGACGCCCAGTATGTGATCAATCCTGGCGGGCGCGGCTTTAATGGCGCCGGCGTGAAGACCGACAATGCCGTGGTTCTTGGCATGCGCACCGTGGTCAAGTTCTGATGCGGTTAGCCTGTCCGGGTCAAAATATTGAACGACCCTGATGCGAAAAGGTGAGGGCATGCCCGTATACGGGCATGCCGAGAAGCCCGATTAGGCGCCCGCAACATCCGCGAGGTCCGCTGGTCAAGCGCCTCGACGGCGAGGGGTCCCGCCAAGCGCACCATCCATGCGGTCCTCGATCGCCACAGACTGGTCCACGCGAAGGAATCGGGCGCTGCCGTCCAAGGATTTTTCCCGGGGGCTGGTGGCGGCCAGCTATTTGCGCGAGTATTGCGTCAACTAAATCTTTGCCAACTACTGGCGCGCGATCCTTCAAAATGAGTTGCGTACCTCATAATACCTCAACTATGCTGGCGGCGTGAAAGAGCAGCACATCAGCACACCGCTCACGCTCAGGGACATCGCGCGCCAGGCTGGAGTGAGCCTCGCGACCGTGGACCGGGTCCTCCACAATCGGCCGGGCGTACGGCCGGACACCGTCCGTCGCGTCAAGGAGACGATAAAGCAGAACGCGTTTCAACCGCATGCAGCTGCGGCGGAGCTCGCTCGCGGCCGGGCCCGGCGCTTTGCTTTTGTCATGCCTTCCGGCCCGAACCTGTTTATGCACCAGATCCAGTCGTATCTCGGAGAGATGTCGGCCTGGCTCGCGGCCCGTCGCCTTGTGGTTGAGATGGTCGCGGCCGACGTTTTCAATCCAGCTGTTCTCGCAACCACCCTTGAATCCCTTGCCGGCGATTTCGACGGCGTGGCGGTCGTTGCCCTTGATCACCCACGCGTCCGCGCGGCCATCAACGATCTCGCCGATGGCGGCACCAAGGTCGTTACGCTGGTGTCGGACGTGCCGTCTTCGCGGCGTGACCATTATGTCGGCATCGACAATATCGCCGCCGGGCGCACCGCCGGCGCGCTGGTCGGCCGGCTCGTCGGCTCTCCACAGGGAAAAATCGCGATCGTCGCTGGTTCGCAAGCACTTCGCGACCACGCCGAGCGCATCTTCGGCTTCAATCAGGTGATGGCATCCGAGTTTTCGCAACTAGATGTGATGCCCGTCCTTGAGGGGCGGGATGAGGATGAGCGCTCGGAATACCTCATGACGAGATTGTTGAACGATCATCCCGACATTGTCGGCCTTTACAACGTGGGCGCCGGCACTCCCGGCATTGCCAAGGCGCTCATGGATTCCGGGCGCGCCAACCAGATGGTCTTCGTCGGCCACGACGTCACTGTCGTGACGCGCAAGCTGCTTCTGAATGGCGTTATGGATGCGGCCATCTCGCAAAACCCGGGGCACGAGGCGCGCGCTGCGGTACGCGTGCTGCTCGCGCTTGCCCGTGGCGAACCAATCTTGAGCGAACAGGAGAAAATCCGGATCGATATCGTGATGAGGGACAATCTGCCCTGAGCCGCATTGGGGGGCGGATATCGTCCCCGTGCGGCGGGCGGCAGACCGAATGGTGAATACCGGCCCTTTGCGGGAAAGGCGATGCAGTTCGCGCGCCGCTTGGGAGTCGACAGGGAGGGATGCGTGTATCTTGGAATTGACATCGGGACGTCCGGTGTGAAGGCGGTGCTCGTGAACGAAGCTGGCGCGATCGTTGCGACGGCCTCGCGCGAGCTTACGCTGTCGCATCCCGCGCCGCTCTGGTCCGAGCAGGATCCGGACGCCTGGGCCGATGCCGCGATCCGTGCTGTCGACGATCTCGCGACGGCGCATCCGCGCGAAACGGCCGGGGTTCGCGGAGTAGGGCTTGCCGGCCAGATGCACGGCGCCACGTTGCTCGACGCCGACGGACGCCCGTTGCGCCCAGCCATTCTCTGGAATGATGGCCGCTCTCATGCCGAGTGCGCCGAGCTCGAGCGGCGGTGTCCCTCGCTTCATGCGATCGCGGGCAACCTTGCGATGCCGGGCTTCACCGCCCCGAAGCTCATGTGGGTTGGACGCCATGAGCCAGAGGTCTTCGCAAGGGTAGCCAAGGTCTTGCTGCCCAAGGCCTATGTCCGCTACCGCATGACCGGCGAAATGGTCGAGGACATGTCGGACGCCGCGGGCACGCTCTGGCTCGATGTCGGTCGGCGTTCCTGGTCCGAACCGGTCCTGGAAGCGACGGGACTTAAACTCCACCACATGCCGCGTCTGGTCGAGGGCAGCGAAGTCAGCGCGCCTCTCTCGCCAGAATTGGCTGACCGCTGGGGCATGTCGGCGAATGTCGTGATCGCCGGCGGCGCTGGCGACAATGCAGCAAGCGCGATCGGTCTCGGCGCCATTGCGCCTGGCGATGCGTTCCTGTCGCTCGGTACGTCGGGCGTGTTGTTCCGCGTCACCGATCGCTTTGCGCCAGCACCCGCTTCGGCCGTCCACGCGTTCTGCCACGCGCTTCCCGCCCTGTGGCACCAAATGGGCGTGATGTTGTCGGCGGCTGCCTCGCTCGCCTGGCTCGCCAGCGTTCTGGCAATGCCTGCTGCCGCGCTGCTCGCCCTGTTTGGCGAGAGCGTCGAGCGGCCGAGCCCGATCAAATTCCTGCCTTATCTCGACGGCGAGCGAACGCCGCACAACGACGCCGCCGCGGCCGGCGCGTTCGTCGGCCTGCGTGGCGCGACGGGACGCGCGGATATCGTTCAGGCGGTGCTCGAAGGCGTCGCCTTTGCCGCGCGCGACAATCTCCTTGCCTTGGGTGTGTCGGGCCCACCGATCATGGAAGTTGATCTCGTGGGTGGCGGGTCGCGCTCGGCGCTATGGGCGCAGATCATCGCCGACGTGCTCGGCATTGCCGCCCATCGCGTCGAGGAAGGCGAGGTTGGCGCTGCGCTTGGCGCGGCACGACTGGGCCGGCTTGCCGCCACCGGCGAAAGTCCCGCGAACGTGTGCTCGCGTCCGCGCCGGCTCGCGACTTTCATGCCGCGCGCGTCGGCGGTGGCAGCCTATGACGACGCCTATCAGCAGTGGCGAAAGCTTTATCCTGCGCTGAAGGAGTTCAGCCTATGAATGCCTCACCCGACTTCTTTGGTGCGATCGCTCCAGTCCTATATGGTGGCCCGGAGGCAAAGAGTCCGCTTGCCTTTCGCTGGTACGATAAGGACCGCATCGTCCGTGGGCGGCGGCTCGAGGATCATCTGCGCTTTGCTGTGTGCTACTGGCACTCGTTCTGCTGGCCGGGGGGCGATCCGTTCGGCGGTGAGACTTTCCTGCGACCCTGGCACCACGGCCCTGATGCGATGGCGCTTGCTCGCGCCAAGGCCGACGTGGCTTTCGAATTGTTCCGTCTGCTCGATGTCCCTTTCTTCACCTTCCACGACGCGGACGCCGCGCCGGAAGGTGGGTCGCTTGCCGAGTCCGTCGCCAACCTCAACGCCATCGCCGATCTATTCGAAGAGAAGATGGCCGCGGCCAAGGTACGCCTTCTCTGGGGAACGGCCAACCTGTTCACGCACCGTCGCTACATGGCGGGTGCGGCGACCAATCCGGACCCGGAGGTGTTCGTCTACGCCGCAGGCCAGGTCAGGGCGGCGCTCGAGGTGACGCATCGGCTGGGCGGTCAGAATTACGTGCTCTGGGGCGGGCGCGAGGGTTACGAGACGCTGCTCAATACCGACATGAAACGCGAGCTCGACCAGCTCGGCCGCTTTGTCTCGCTCGTGGTCGAGCACAAGCACAGGATTGGTTTCAAGGGACCGATCCTGATCGAGCCCAAGCCCAAGGAGCCTACCAAACACCAGTACGATTTCGATGTCGCCACCTGCTACGGCTTCCTTCACCGCTATGATCTGCTGAACGACGTCAAGCTCAACATCGAGCAGAACCATGCCATCCTGGCGGGTCACTCGTTCCATCACGAGGTCGCGCTCGCGCAGGCGCTCGGCGTCTTCGGCTCTCTCGACATTAATCGCGGCGACGATCTGCTCGGCTGGGATACCGACCA
>VAZV01000194.1 GCA_005884765.1 Alphaproteobacteria bacterium | reverse complement strand
TACTTCCTTACATCCCCCGCTTCCGCTTCGCTCGCCTCCAGCGAGACCGGCTCGAGATGATAGCGCTTGATGATCGGCATTTGCGCGATCGCAAAGATCATCGTCAGCGGGATCACGCCGAACGCCTTGAAGGCGACCCAGAAATCGGTGCTCTGGGTGCGCCAGATCAGTTCATTCAGGATCGCCATCGCAACGAAGAACAGCGCCCAGCGCAGCGTCAAAGTGCGCCAGCCCTGCGGCGTCAGGTTGAACATCTGATCGAACATGATGGCGATGAAAGAGCGGCCGAACAACAGCCCGCCGGCCAGAACCGCAGCGAACAGGCCGTAGATGATGGTGGGCTTGACCTTGATGAAAGTCTCGTCATGCAGCACAAGCGTCAGCGTGCCGAACACGATGACGATGACGCCGGTGACGAGCGCCATCATCGGGACGTGCCGCGTCACCACATAGGAAGCAATCATGGCGGCGACGATCGCCACCATGAACGCGCCGGTCGCGACAAACAGATGGAATTTGGCGTTGGCGACAAAGAACACGATCAGCGGACCGAGTTCGGTCGCGAGCTTGAACAGCGGGTGCGGCTGGGTCTTATCCATCAGGTTTCAATTCCTGCGATCGCCTGCGCAAAATCGCGCGCGGTGAACGGGGCGAGATCATCGATAGCTTCGCCGACGCCGATGAAGTGCACCGGCAATTTGAATTTCTCCGCCAGCGCCACCAGAATGCCGCCGCGCGCGGTGCCGTCGAGCTTTGTCATCACAAGACCGGTGACACCTGCGGTGCGGTGAAATGCCTCGACCTGCGACAGCGCATTTTGCCCAACGGTGGCGTCCAGCACCAACAGCACCGCGTGCGGCGCCGAAGCGTCGATCTTCTTGATGACGCGAACGACCTTTTCAAGCTCGTTCATCAATTCGGCCTTGTTCTGCAGCCGGCCTGCCGTGTCGACCAGGAGCACGTCGCGCTTTTGTTCCCTGGCCGAAGACAGCGCATTGAATACAAGGCCCGCGGAGTCCGAGCCTTGCGCACCTGAGATCACGGGCGATTTGGCGCGCTCGCCCCAGATCTTGAGCTGCTCAATGGCCGCGGCGCGAAACGTGTCGCCGGCCGCCAGCATCACGCTGCGCCCTTCGGAGACAAACTTCGCCGCAAGCTTGCCGATGGTGGTGGTCTTGCCGGACCCGTTGACGCCGACGACAAGAATGACGAACGGCTTTTGCACATCGTCAACCGCAAGCGGCGTGGCGACTGGCGACAGCACTTTCTCGACTTCGGTCGCGACCACATTCTTGACGTCATCGGCCGAGATCGCCTTGTCATAGCGTCCGGCGCCGACGGCAGCAGCGATGCGCGCCGCCACTTCGGTTCCCAAATCAGCGCGCAGCAGCACGTCCTCGATATCGTCGAGCATCGCGCGGTCGAGCTTGCGCTTGGTGACGAGATCGGCAACCGCGGTCGAAAGCGAACTCGAAGTCCGCTTCAGCCCGCTGGACAGCCGCCGCCACCAGCTCTGTTTGGTCGTTTCGTTCATGGCGCGGCTGTGTTAGCGGTTTCGTGCCATGAGCGAAAGTCTTGACCGGCCGATTGATGTTGCGGAACTGACCGCGGAAGAAATTCAGGCGCGAGTGCTCCATCGCGACGGGCTGATGCTCGTCATCGACAAGCCGGCGGGCTTGCCGGTGCATCGCGGCCCCAAGGGCGGCGCAAATCTGGAAGCCTCCTTCGATGGCTTGCGTTTCGGGTTGCCGCGGCCGCCGGTGCTCGCCCACCGGCTCGACAAGGATACATCCGGCTGCCTGGTATTGGGGCGCCATCGCAAGGCAACGGCCTCGCTTGGGCTGTTGTTCAAGCATGGCCGGATTTCCAAGACTTATTGGGCGGTGGTCGAAGGCGGCCCGGCCGACGACGAAGGCACGATCGAGATGCCGCTCGGCCGCTTGAACGCCGAGCGCGGCTGGTGGCAGAAGCCGGACCCCGACGGACAAAAGGCCGTTACCAACTGGAAGGTGCTGGGTCGCGGCGGCGGGTTGGCCTGGCTCGCAATGGAACCGGTCACCGGCCGTACCCATCAATTGCGCGTGCATACAGCTGCGACCGGCTGGCCGATCATCGGCGATAACATCTACGGCAACGGTCCCCGCTTCGGCGAGCCGCGGCTGCATCTGCACTCCCGCGAGATTGCAATTCCGATTTCGAGGAACAAAGAGGCGGTGCGCGTGGTCGCACCGGCGCCTGAGCATATGCAGGAGCGGCTTCGGATGTGCGGATGGAAGGGGGAGTGAAGCCGAGAGCGCACATCTCGTAGCAAACTCACCTCGTCATCATCCGCGAAAGCGGATGATCCAGTATTCCAGAGACGCCAGTAATCGATCGATAGGCCCCGGCGTACTGGGTCGCCCGGTCAAGCCGGGCGATGACGGTCTGCGGTCAGCCGCGCGCCATCGTTTCCGGCAATCGTGAGCGCCCGCACCGCGCCGGGAACGTCGCCAGTGATCGCTACCGGCAGATAATGTTCGGTGCGGCCTTGCGTGGCGCTTTCGATCAGAACGTTGCGCGTCGCGCCGACCTCTCGCGCCAATCGCTTTCGCAGCGCGGCCTCGCCGGCCGCGCGCAATCGCTTCGCGCGCTCCTTGATGGTCCCGCCCACGACCTGCGGCATGCGCGCCGCAGGCGCGAGAGGACGCGGCGAGTACGGAAACACGTGCAGGAAGGTGAGATCGCACTCATCGACGAGATCGAGCGAGCGCTTGAACATCGCTTCCGTCTCGGTCGGAAAGCCTGCGATAATATCGGCACCGAGCGCGATATCCGGCCGCAGCCGCTTGACCTGCGCGCAGAATTCAATGGCGTGTTGGCGCGAATGCCGGCGCTTCATCCGCTTGAGGATCAGATCGTCGCCTGATTGCAGCGACAGATGCAGGTGCGGCATCAGCCGTTCGTCCTCCGCGATCACGTCGAGCAGATCGGAATCGGCTTCGATCGAATCGATCGATGAGATCCGCAAGCGCTTCAACTCGGGTACATGCCGCAGGATTTGCTTGATCAGGGTTCCCAGCCTTGGCGCGCCCGGCAGATTCGTGCCGTAGCCCGTGAGATCGACCCCGGTCAGCACGATTTCGGCGTGACCACGCCTGACAATCTCGCGAACCTGCTCGACCACGGATGCCATCGGCACCGAACGCGAATTGCCGCGGCCGAACGGAATGGTGCAGAAGGTGCAGCGGTGATCGCAGCCATTCTGGACCTGCACGAATACCCGCGGCAGGCCGCGCGCAAAGCCGTCGACCAGATGCGGCGCCATCGCCCTGACGGCCATGATGTCGCTGACGGCGATCTTTTCGCTTGGCGCCGCGGCGCTGAACGCCTCGGTTGTGGCGCGCCAGGCTTCGCCGCGCATCTTGTCGTCATTGCCGATGACGCGATCGACCTCGGCCATTTCGGCGAACATTTGCGGCTGCGTCTGCGCCGCGCAGCCGGTGACCACGATGCGGGCGCCGGGTTGCTCGCGCTTCAGCCGCCGGATCGATTGCCGCGCCTGCGCCACCGCCTCATTCGTGACCGCGCAGCTATTGATGACGATGGTGTCCGATAGCCCGGCGCGCTCCGCCTCACGCGCAATCACTTCGGATTCGAAGGCGTTGAGACGGCAGCCGAAGGTGACGACGTCGACTGTCATGTTAAGCGGCAAACAGCGAGGGATCGAAGCGCCCCTCATATTCGAAGGTCGCCGTGCCCGTCATCAGCACGTGGTCATCGCCTTCGCGCCATTCGATCGAAAGATCGCCGCCGGGAAGCTGAACCTGCACAACACGATTGGCGCGCTTCAGCCGCGCCGCCGCGACCGCAGCGGCGCACGCAGCCGAGCCGCATGCCTTGGTCAATCCCGCGCCGCGCTCCCAGGTGCGGATCGTGATGTGGTCGCGATCGACGATATGGGCGAGCGTGATATTGGCGCGCTCTGGAAAGATCGGATGGTTTTCCAACAGCGGCCCGAACCGCGCGAGATCATAGGCATTGATGTCGTCGACCCAGAAAATCGCATGCGGATTGCCCATGTTGACCGCGGACGGCGAATGCAGCAGCGGCGCGTCGATCGGGCCGACCTGTAGTTCGATGTAGCGCGTGTCGCGAAATTCTTCCGCCAGCGGAATATCCTGCCAGCCGAACTTTGGCGGCCCCATGTCGACGGTATAGAGATCGGGCGCCGGCCCCTGCCAGCAGTTCAACAGGCCGGCGCGGGTCTCGAAACTCGCCGCGGTCTGGCCGGTCTGTTCGAACAGCCGCCGCAACACGCAGCGCATGCCATTGCCGCAGGCGCCGGCCTCCGAGCCGTCATTGTTGTAGATGCGGATGAAGGCCTCGGTGCCGGCAAGCCGCGGCGGCTGCAGCACCATCAACTGGTCGTAAGCGATGCCCGCTGGCGAAGCCACCGCGCGCGCGTCCGCCGACGTCACCGCCGACTTGGAATCGCGCAGGTCGACAACGACGATCTCATTGCCGATGCCGTTCATCTTGGCGAATGCGTGGTTGGCCAACGCGCTCATGAAATGTCCCGATTTATGCCTGCCTTATATGGCCAATGATGGCGGATTGACCAGTGCGGAGCACAGAGGAGCATGACGTATCTGTCATGGGACGGGGGCAGGCCCCGCGTGTTAAACTGACGCAGACCGGGATATCGGATACGGCCACGGAGAATACTCGATGGATCTCCCCTTGCTTCACCGCCTTGCCATGGTCGCGTTGATCCCGGCCGCCGCGATCTGGCTCGGGTTTTCGCTGGCGCTGGCCCAATCGCCGCCTGCGGCGAGCACGCAGCCGCCGGCGGCAACGCCCGCGCCCGGCACCACCCCTGCTCCCGCGCCATCGACAGCGCCTGCCCCACCTGCGAGCCCCGCCCCGGCCACCCCGCCGGCGGCCGCGGCGCCGCCTGCCGCCAGTCCGGTTCAGACCGCCGATCCCTTCGGTGAACAGATCACGCTCGAGCCAAAGAAAGTGGTGGTCGTCAAGGGCACCGCAAACTGGGATTCCGCGTTCGATACCCTGATTGATTCCTTCAAGACGCTGTCAGCCCTGCTGGAGAAGCAGGGCATCAAGCCGTCTGGCAATGCGATGATCGTCTACACCTCGACCGACGATACCGGCTTCACCTATCTGGCGGAAATCCCGGTCGAGCAGGACCCGAAGAATCTCACCAGGGACATGAGCATCGCCAAATCGCCCGAAGGCAAAGCGCTGAAATTTGTCCATCGCGGCTCCTACGACAATATGGACAACACCTATGAGGCGATCACCAATCACCTCGACGACAAGAAATTGGAAGCGAAAGACACGTTCATCGAAGAATATATCACCGATCCGCTCAAGACCGCCGAGGACAAGCTCGTGATCAACGTCTATGTGCCGCTGAAATGAGGGCGATGACGCTTCGCGGCTTGATTGTTGCTGCTTTTCTCGCTGCCGCCGGGCCGCTGGCCGCTCCGGCGCGCGCGCAGTCCGATTTTCCGCCCGCAATCTCCGTCACCGGCGAGGCGACCATATCGGTGCCGCCGGATCTGGCGCAGGTCGATGCCGGCGTCGCATCGGACGCCAAGACAGCGCGCGAGGCATCTGAAGCCAACAACACGGCGATGGCCAAGGTGCTGTCGGCGCTGAAGGGCTTAGGCGTCGCGGAAAAGGATTATCAGACCTCGCGGCTGTCGCTGCAGCCGCAATATCCGCCGAACCGTTCGGGGCCGGCGCCTATCGTCGGCTATCACGCCAGCAACCGCGTCACCATCCGCCTGCACGACGTCACCAAGGTTGCCAACGTAATCGATACCCTGGTCGCCGCCGGCGCCAACGATATCGGCGGCATCAACTTCATGGTCTCGCAGGCCTCGAAGCTGCTCGACGACGCTCGGACTCAGGCAATCGCCGATGCCCGTCGCAAGGCCGAGATCTACGCCAAGGCCGCCGGCGTCACACTGGGCGCGCCGCTCAGTATTTCCGAGGCCGGCTCGCCGGGCCCGGTGTTCCGCTCCAAGATGGCGGCGCCGATGGCGATAGCCCCGGTGGCACAGGGCGAAGAGACGCTCTCGGTCGCGGTCAATGTGTCCTGGGCGATCAAGCAGGGGCAGTAGTTCTTCCCGCTTGCCCCGCGCTTTGCGGGGAGAGGTTAGATCTCCACCACCTGGCCCGGCTTCAGCACGGCAAATTTCTCGCGCGGAATCTTTGCTTCATCGAGCGCCTCGCCGAGCGCGATCACCGGCGCGTCGATGGCTTCGTCGGTGAGCTGGAATGTGCCGTGGTGATGGGCAAGCGCCTGTTGCGCGCCACAATCTGCCAGTGCCTTCACGGCATCTGAAGGATTCATGTGCTGGTCGCGCATGAACCAGCGCGGCTCGTAGGCGCCGATCGGCAGGATTGCGAGCCGCAGCGGGCCGTGCGCTTGCGCCACGTTGCGAAAGTGCGTGCCGTCACCGTAACCGGAATCGGAGACGACGTAGAGTTTGCCCGCAGGCGTTTCCAGCACGAAGCTCGCCCACAACGCCTTGTTGCGGTCGAACAGCCCGCGCGCCGACCAGTGCCGCGTCGGCACCAGCGTCACTGCAAGGCCGCCTCCGAGTTCGACGCGGTCTTTCCAGTCGAAGCTCTCCGCTTTGATGGCGGCGTCGGCTTTTCGCATGGTGACATCATTGCCGAGCGGGGTGATCACGCGCGGCGCGAATTTTTCCACCAACCTTGAGAGCGTCGCGACATCGAGATGATCGTAGTGGCCGTGCGACACCAGCACGACGTCGATCTTGGGCAGCGTGTCGAACGCAATGCCGGGATCGTTGTGCCGTTTCGGTCCGGCAAACGTAAAAGGCGAGGCGCGCATCGACCACACGGGATCGACCAGGAGGTTCACGCCGGAGGCCTGGATCAGCCAGCTCGCATGTCCGACAAAGGACAGCCTTACCTTGTCTCCGGTGACCCTCGGAGGCGGCGTGTCGGCATGGGGGCTCGGCACCCAATCGGGCCAGGACGCGCGCCGCCGGCCAGAACCGAACTGCCAGCGCAGCAGCTCCAGAAGCGATTTCGGTGGCGAACCGTCGGGATCGAAAAAATGCTGGCCGTTGAAATGATCCGATACCGGTCCGGAATAGGTTTTCATGCGGGAAATCCAAATGGCCGGCACGCCGATGGCCGCGACGGTGCCGGCAAGCAATCCAAGAAGGCGGCGGCGGGTGATTTTCATGCCCCGATTGGCCTCAAAACACCGGTTTCGGCAAGGGGCGTAGAGTTCACCGAAATGCCGCTTTTGCGCAAGTTTCCTTGACTTTTGGAGCTTGCGGGGGTTTAAGGCGGCACTTCATCGGAAAGAGTTTCTTTTCGACCCGCCGCCCGGCCCCTGGAGGCCGGAGGCCAACGCCCGACAGCGCGATGCGCCCTCGGGCGCGAAAGTGTTTGGAATGACGGCATAACCGCGCATGGCAGAGTCGCGCGATGAGACACAAGTTAAGGTGTCATCACCCGCGAAAAGCGGGTGATCCAGTATTCCAGAGGCAATTCGGCTTGAGCCGAGACGCCGCGGCGTACTGGATGCCCCGGTCAAGCCGGGGCATGACAGCAGTGAATGACGCGACCCCGCGCAAGCAGGACACAGGACAACGGCATTGTTCGACAGTCTGTCGGAAAAACTTGGTGGCATTCTCGATCGGCTGACGGGGCGCGGCTCGCTGTCGGAAGCCGATGTCGACGCCGCGATGCGCGAGGTGCGCCGCGCGTTGCTCGAGGCCGACGTCTCGCTCGACGTCGTCAGAACTTTCACCGAACGGGTCCGCGAGCAGGCGGTTGGCGCGACCGTGGTCAAGTCGGTCACCCCCGGCCAGATGGTGGTCAAGATCGTCCATGACGAACTGATCGCCACGCTCGGCTCTGACGGCCAGACCATCGACCTCAACACGGTGCCGCCGGTCGCGATCATGATGGTCGGCCTGCAGGGCTCCGGCAAGACCACCACCACCGCAAAGCTCGCGCGGCGCCTGACCCAGCGCGACAAGCGCAACGTGCTGATGGCTTCGCTCGACGTCTATCGTCCGGCGGCGATGGAGCAACTGGCCGTGCTCGGGCGCGACCTCGACATCCCAACGCTGCCGATCGTGGCCGGACAGCTGCCGCCGCAGATTGCCAAGCGCGCGGTCGAAGCCGGTAAGCTCGGCGGCTATGACGTGGTGCTGCTCGATACCGCCGGGCGAACTACCCTCGACGAAGAGATGATGGCGGAAGCAGCCAGCATCAAATCGGCCGCCAATCCGCATGAAGTGCTGTTGGTCGCGGATTCGCTGACCGGCCAGGACGCGGTCAACCTCGCGCGCGCGTTCGACCAGCGCGTCGGCCTGACCGGCATCGTGCTGACACGGGTGGACGGCGACGGCCGCGGCGGCGCGGCGCTGTCGATGCGCGCGGTCACCGGAAAGCCGATCAAGCTGATCGGCACCGGTGAAAAGACCGACGCGCTGGAGGATTTCCACCCCAGCCGGATCGCCGGTCGCATTCTCGGCATGGGCGACGTGGTGTCGCTGGTCGAGAAGGCGGCGGCGAATATCGATGCCGAGAAAGCCGCGCGCGTTGCGGAGAAAATGCGCAAGGGCCAGTTCGACCTTGCCGATATGCGCGAGCAATTGCTGCAGATGGCGAACATGGGCGGCATCTCGGGACTGATGGGGATGATGCCCGGCGTCGCCAAGATGAAGAACCAGATCGCCAATGCCGGGATCGACGACAAAATCATCAAGCGCCAGGTCGCGGTGATCGATTCGATGACGCGGGCCGAGCGCAAGCATCCCGATATCCTCAAAGCGAGCCGCAAGAAGCGGATCGCGTCCGGCGCCGGCGTCAAGGTCGAGGAAGTCAACAAGCTTCTGAAGATGCACCGGAACATGGCGGATATGATGAAGGCCATGGGTTCGGGCAAGCGCGGCCCGCTTGCCGGCATCGCGCAGGCGATGGGCTTTGGCGGCGGGATGAAGCCGCCCTCGCCCGAGGAGATGAAAGCGCTGCAGGAGAAAATGTCCGGCGGCGCCGGTGGGATGCCCACATTGCCAAAAGATCTTCCCGCAGGCCTGCGTGGCGGCCTGCCGAATTTGCCGGGGCTTACAGGCTTGAGCGGCAAGCCGACGCTGCCGGGCCTCGGCGGCTTTCCGGGGAAGAAGAAATGACCTCACCCGTCATTGCGAGCGCAGCGAAGCAATCCATCGCGCCAAAGAAAGAAAAGAATGGATTGCTTCGTCGCTTCGCTCCTCGCAATGACGTCAATTCACACCGACCCATTTAGTTAAAATTTAGCATTCAAAAGGAGAACCGAATGTCAGTTGTTATCCGCCTTGCTCGCGCAGGCACCAAGAAGCGGCCGGTCTATCATGTCGTCGCCGCCGATTCGCGCTTTCCGCGCGACGGCCGCTTCATCGAGCGGCTCGGCCATTTCAATCCGCTGCTGCCAAAGGACAACGAGGCGCGGCTGAAGCTCGACATGGACAAGGTGAAGTCCTGGCTGGCCAAGGGCGCGCAGCCGTCCGACCGGGTGATGCGTTTCCTCGATGCCGCCGGCGTTGCAAAACGCACCCCGCGCAAGAATCCGGAGAAAGCCGTGCCGCGCAAGGAGCGCAAGGCCCAGGCCGAAGCCGCCGCCAAGACGGCGTAAGCGAGTAGGGCGAGCGGTGGTGGCGATGGCAGCGCCGATCTGCGTCGCCCGGATCGGCGCCGCGCATGGCGTGCGCGGTGCGGTGAAACTGTGGACGTTTACGCAAGATCCATTGGCCGTGAAGCGTTACGGCGCGCTCACAACTAAAGACGGCGCGCGGCAGTTCGAAGTAGAGAGCGCGCGCCAAGCTAGGGATTATCTGGTCGCGACGCTGAAGGGAATCACGTCCCGAGACGAGGCCGAACGTCTCAATGGAATCGAGCTCTACGTCGCGCGAGAAAAATTGCCGGCGACCGACGAGGACGAATATTACCACGCCGACTTGATCGGCCTTGCCGCCGTGACAACGGCGGATGAACCACTCGGCCGCGTGGTCGCGATCCACAATTTCGGCGCCGGCGATATCATCGAGATCGCGCCGCCCGATGGCGCGACCCTGCTGCTGCCGTTCACCAATGCCGTGGTCCCCACGGTCGACCTCGCCGGCGGCCGCGTCGTGATCGAATTGCCGGAGGAGATCGAGGGCGAGGATACGCATTCGGGTTAGTGACGAAACAATGACAGTCCGCAACCCAACAAATGTAAATTGCTCGCGTTTGACTAACGGGTTGTTCACGCTTGAGTTGTATCCCTCCCTGGCACCGATTCCCACCGGGAGATACTTATGTTGCGCCGCATTTTTCTGACGACGATCAGCCTGCTTGCAACTGTGAATCTTGTATCTGCCCAAACACCGTCGAGCACATCATCTCCCGCAGCATCCTCTCCTTCCGTCGAAACGCCGATGGAAGACCCGCAAACCGGAGACCACTGGACCTACGAGGTTCGCGACGAGATTACCGGCGACCTCAAGGCGACGACCACCAACACCGTCACCGATGTGTCAGCGACAGAGATCAGCGTGCGGCTCGCAGTGCTCGGCAATTCCAATACCGGCTATCAGACGTTCGACCGTTCCTGGGACCTGACGAACAGCGGCATCTGGCGATACACGCCTAATGACGGCACTGGCATTCGGCCGCCGCTCGCGGTCGGCAAAACCTGGTCATTCAACTCCACCGATCTCAACAGCACGGCCGGAATTAGCTGGAAGCGCTCGGGTACGGCGAAGGTCGTCGCCCAGGAGAGCGTCACGACCAGAGCGGGCACGTTCGACACTTACAAAATCGAAATCTCCTTTCAAATACAAAACGCGAATGACCCGACCAAGAAACTGCAGGCCGACCAGCAGACCTGGTACGCGCCGGCGATCAATCACTGGGTGAAGCGTACTTTCGTATCCAGATCGGATGGAAAGGTTCGTGACAAGAGCACGATCGAACTGGTCGAGTATGGTCGCCGCTAGGCGATCTGCACGCCACCATCGCCGCAACAGGCCATAGGGAAAAGCAATGTTTCGTTACGCCGTTCTGGGGATCATCGGCCTCGCCGGCAACGCTTGGGCGCAGCAGGCGTCGCCGCAAGCCGAGGCGCCGGCCGCCTTATCGTCGCCGGCAGCGCTCCAATCTTCGGCAGCTATCTCGATGGAAGAGCCGCTGCCGGGCGACCACTGGACCTACGAGGTGCGGGACGAAATCATCGGAACCATTAGCGCAACCCGCCAGAATATCGTCACCGACGTAACGCCGACGCAGGTCAACACCCGAGTCGAAACTGTGGGCAAACCCAACGCGGGTAACATCGTTTTCGATCGGTCCTGGAACATGACCGTGTCGGGGCCCTGGAAATTCTCCCCCAACGACGGTTCGGGAATTCAACTGCCCCTTTCGGTCGGCAAGACCTGGAATTTTCAATGCGACGAAGTCGATGCTGCCAACGCCAATATCTGGAAGCGAGCAGGCAAATCGACGATCGTCGGACGGGAGAGCGTGACTACGAAAGCCGGCACCTTCGAAACATTCAAAATTGAAACGTCGTACTCGACCAGGAATGTCAAAGATCCGACCCGAAAAGCCGAGGTGACGCTACAGATCTGGTACGCACCCGCGATTGATCATTGGGTGAAACGCACGTTCGCTTCTCGGGTGAATAATCTCTTGACGACCAACAATACCATCGAACTCGTCGAGTACGGCCGCAAGCAATAGAGCGGCCTCCTGCATCTCGTCCGGATTCCCCATTTTAGACTGACCGATTTATTGATGCGCCGTTAAGCGCCGATTACCTATATAGGCGAGTTAAGTTCAGGAATGACCAACATGGCTATCCACAAAGCCTGGCGCCTGCATGCGCACAATGACCTGCGGTTCGACGAGGTCGAAACGCCAAAGCCCGCGCCCGACGGCGTGCTGGTTCGCATCGAAGCCGGCATGGTCTTGTCCTACATGGGCCGGGTGCTGTCGGGCTCAGTGCCCTACAGCCTGCCGCCGATGCCATTCGTGCCCGGCACCAACGCGATCGCGCGGGTGATCGCGGCCGGCGACAATGTCAGCCATGTGCAGCGCGGCGACCGGGTTTTCCTGAGCCCGCATTTGCGCGACGATGTGCCCGAGCGTGAACCGCCGCAAATCCTGATCGGGCTCACCGCAACCGTGACCACGCCGGCGGCGCTGGCAATGCAGATGCGCTGGCGCGACGGCGTGTTCGCCGAGATCGCGCATTGGCCAGCGGCGTGTGTCACGCCGCTGGCCGGACTGGACGACAAACCGGCCAGCGAACTGATCGGGCTGGCCAAACTGATCGTGCCGTTCGGCGGCCTGCAACGCGCTGGCTTGCGCGGCGGCCACACCATGATCGTCAACGGCGCGACCGGCTATTTCGGTTCCGGTGCGGTGATGCTCGCGGTCGCGATGGGCGCCGGACGCGTGGTCGCAGTCGGGCGCAAGCGCGAAGCACTGGAAGGTTTGCGCGACGCATTCGGCCCGCGCGTCATTCCAGCCGTCGTCACCGGGGATACGGCAAGCGATCTCCTCATCATCCGGCATGCCGCCGGTGGCGGCGCCGACGTCGCGCTGGATTTGCTCGGTGCCGCCAAGAGCACCTCGACCACGCTATCGAGCCTGCGCGCGCTCAAGCGCGGCGGCCGGCTGGTGCTGATGGGCAGCGCCGAGGTGCCGCTTGAAGTCTCGTTCCGCGAAATGCTGGCGAACGACTGGGAGGTGGTCGGTCAGTTCATGTATGAGCGGACCGCGCCGGGCCAGCTCGCGGCGCTCGCCGCCGACGCCTTGCTCGATCTCAAAAAGATCGTGGTCACGACGTTCAGGCTTGCCGACTTCCGGCAGGCGGTCGCGGCCGCCGCCTTGATGCAAGGCCTCGATCTCACGGCGGTAGTGCCGTAACAACAGCCGATGAGTTCAAACCCAGCGATGTGGCGCGCGACCGTGCTCACCCTGTTTCCGGACATGTTTCCGGGGCCGCTCGGCGTCAGCCTGGCCGGCAGGGCGCTGACGTCTGGGCTTTGGGCGCTGGAGACGCGCGATATCCGGGATTCCGCCACTGACCGCCACCGCAGCGTGGACGATACGCCGGCCGGCGGTGGGCCCGGCATGGTGCTGCGTGCGGATGTGCTCGCGGCGGCCATTGATGCGGCCGATGTCGCTTCAGATCGGCCGCGCCTGTTGATGAGCCCGCGGGGTCGGCCATTGACCCAGTCCAGCGTCGCGGAACTCGCCGCCGGGCCCGGTCCGCTGATCGTCTGCGGCCGGTTCGAGGGGGTCGACCAAAGGGTGATCGAGGCCCGGGCGCTAGAGGAGGTCTCGATCGGGGATTACGTGCTTTCCGGCGGCGAGCTCGCCGCTATGGCGCTGATCGATGCCTGCGTCCGCCTGCTGCCGGGGGTGATGGGAAAGTGCGAATCGGGCGCAGATGAGAGTTTTTCCGAGGGGCTACTGGAATACCCCCAATATACCCGTCCGCAGACCTTCGAGGGCCGCCCAATCCCTGAGATCCTCACCTCGGGAGACCACGCCAAAGTCGCGGCCTGGCGGCGGGCCGAGGCCGAAGCCCTGACGCGGGCGCGTCGGCCGGATGTTTGGGCCACGCGGGGCGGCCGAAAAGGGTCAAAAAGCACGACAGACGGGTGACAAGCAGCCGCCTTTGCCTTATACGAGCGCCAATTCCGCGAAGTGACGGCAGGATAGAACGCAGCCCGCGTCGGCTGGGCGCGCCGCCGATGGAGATTCCAATGAACCTCATTCAACAGCTCGAAAAAGAGCAATTCGACAAACTGTCGGCGAGCAAAACGATTCCGGAGTTCGGGCCCGGCGACACTCTGATCGTCAACGTCAAGGTGGTCGAAGGCGACCGCACCCGCGTGCAGGCCTATGAAGGCGTTTGCATCGGCCGCTCCGGCGGCGGGCTCAATGAGAGCTTCACGGTGCGCAAGATCTCCTACGGCGAAGGCGTCGAGCGCGTGTTCCCGGTGATGTCGCCGATGATCGACTCGATCAAGGTGGTGCGCCGCGGCAAGGTGCGCCGGGCCAAGCTGTATTACCTCCGCAATCTGCGCGGCAAGTCGGCCCGCATCGTCGAGAAGACCGAGCGCGCCACTGCCGTCGGTGAGTAGTTCCAAAGCTCGCGAATGGATTTGACGAAAAGCGCGGGGGTCACCCCGCGCTTTTTTTGTTGCCTCTCGTCATTGCGAGGAGCACTTGCGACGAAGCAATCCAGCCTTAGCTGCCGCACAAGAACTGGATTGCTTCGCGGAGCCTGTCAATGGGCGCGCGTTCGCGCGACCCGTTGGCTCGCAATGACGATAGTTGCAAACGCGTATCGCACCCAATACCTCCTGTGCTATAAGGCCAGCATGTTCAGGGATCGCCAAACCATCGCGTCGCGCGTCGTTCTCGACGACCGTAGCCGTTTGCCTTGGCGCTTCTTCGGTCGGCTGACGACGGCAGCACTTGCGGACTGACGCCTGGCGCGCCGCGTTTCGCCGCGCGCGGTTGCATTCTCCGATTCAAATTCCGATTCGAGGCCACATACCATGTCCGATAAACAACCGACCACGCTGTACGACAAGATCTGGAACGACCACCTGGTTCACGAAGCCGCCGACGGCACCTGCCTGATCTACATCGACCGCCATCTCGTCCATGAGGTGACCTCGCCGCAGGCGTTCGAAGGCCTGCGTACTACGGGACGCAAGGTGCGTGCGCCCGAGAAAACGCTCGCGGTGGTCGATCACAACATCCCCACCACCGATCGCTCAAAGCCGAACCCCGATCCGGAGAGCATCGAACAGATGCGGGTGATGGCGGAGAACGCAAAAGAATTCGGCATCGAATACTACAATGAGTTCGACAAGCGGCAGGGTATCGTCCACGTGATCGGCCCTGAGCAGGGCTTTACTTTGCCCGGCACCACCATCGTCTGCGGCGACAGCCACACCTCGACCCACGGCGCGTTCGGCGCGCTGGCGCACGGCATCGGTACCTCGGAAGTCGAGCACGTGCTGGCGACGCAAACGCTGATCGCGAAAAAAGCCAAGAACATGCGCGCGGTCGTCGACGGCAAATTGCCCGAGGGCGTCACCGGCAAGGACATCATCCTCGCGATCATCGGCGAGATCGGCACCGCCGGCGGCACCGGCTACGTCCTGGAATATGCCGGTGAGGCGATTCGTGCGCTCTCGATGGAAGGCCGCATGACCGTCTGCAACATGTCGATCGAGGGCGGCGCGCGCGCCGGCCTGATTGCGGCGGATGAAAAGGCGTTCGACTTCCTGCGCGGCCGGCCGAAATCGCCAAAGGGCGATGCCTGGGACGCGGCGATGCGCTATTGGGAAAGGCTGCGCTCCGACGACGGCGCGCATTTCGATCACGAGATCAGGCTGGATGCGGCAAAGCTGCCGCCGGTCGTGACCTGGGGCACCTCGCCCGAGGACGTCGTCTCGATCACCGGCATGGTGCCTGATCCCGACAAGATCGAGGATGAAGCCAAGCGGCTCTCCAAGCATCGGGCGCTGTCATACATGGGCCTGAAAGCCGGCACCAAAATCACCGACATCAAGCTCGACCGCGTCTTCATCGGCTCCTGCACCAACGGCCGGATCGAGGATTTGCGCGCCGCCGCCAAGGTCGCCGAGGGCAAGACCGTCAATGGCAACGTCAATGCCATGATCGTGCCGGGTTCGGGCCTCGTGAAGGAGCAGGCGGAAGCGGAGGGGCTGGACAAGATCTTCATCAAGGCCGGCTTCGAGTGGCGAGAGCCCGGCTGCTCGATGTGCCTCGCCATGAACCCCGACAAGCTGAAGCCGGAGGAGCGCTGCGCCTCGACCTCGAACCGCAATTTCGAGGGCCGCCAGGGCTTCAAGGGCCGCACCCATCTGGTCTCGCCCGCCATGGCCGCGGCGGCCGCGATTGCCGGCCATTTTGTCGATGTTAGGGAATGGCGGTAGCATGGCGTTTTCGAGCGAAAACCTGCCCCCGGACTTGGATAGCGGGTTCGCGTCAAGAAAACGCGTCAAAATGAAAGTGCCTCAAGCTGGAGCCGTTTTGGCAACGGCTCCTTAAGCAGAGGGGAGCAGACTGGCCGCTTGCGAAAAGCGTGACGCTTCGCGAAGGAGCCGGCCATGGCCGAAAAAGCCGAATTCATCGATATGATCAGCGAGGCGACGCGGCAGAACCGCCGCCGCTTCACGGAGCGCGTCGCGGCGCCGGCCGAGACCAAGGAAACTTCGCGCCTCAGCCATTGGCCGCCGGACCGCTGGGTCCAGTGGCGGCTAGAGACGTTGACGCCATGGAAGCTGAGGTCCTGGAAATTCAAGAACTGGGATTGAGCGCGGTGTTGATCGCCGGTCAGAATGCGTAAGGCACCCCGTCGGGTGCCTTATTTTTTTAAGACCCGGCATTCATTTCAGACGTGCTTGTGAGATTTGCTTGTCAGACTTGCTTGGCGCATCAGTAGACCCGCCAATGATGCCAGCGGTGCCGATGGTGCCAGCGGCAGATGCGGCGCGGGCCGTGATGGGTCCGGATCACCCCGCAGCGGTGACGTGGGTAATAGTAATACGACGGGTAGTCGTAGTACGAGCCGTAGAAGAAGCGGCGGTGATGATGCCGATGTGCGAAGCGGAATCCACCGTGGCGATACGCGCCATAATGGACGCCGCCGCCACGGAACACCGGGCCGGCGCGATAGGCGTGACCCGCATGAAAGGACGGGCCGGCACGGAACGCCGGGGCCGCGTGGTGGCCGCCGCCACCGCCGAAGTGAGCCGCGCCGCGGCCACCCCCGCCATGGTGACCACCACCGCCGCCGCCGCCGCCATGACCGCGGACTTCGATCATCAAGGCGTCGGCGGCGTGCTTCGCCGACGGCGCAGCCGCGGCATTGATCAACGACATGGCTTGTGCGCGTTCGCCCGGCGCGGCCGACAGCATTAGCACGGCTGCAGCAAGGCCAAAGCAACTGACGAGGCAGCGGCCAACGCGCTGCCTGCGATCTACAATCCTCATCATGCGTCATCTCCCTGAATGCGGGCGCAAAAGCCCGGGGCCACACGACGGCCCGCTTTCCGGCTTTTATTTGCGATCGTTCCCCACATAAAATTAGAGATAGCGATGTGAACGCGCCATGAATGCGCAGGCCGCACTTGAAGATTTGCGGCGACAATTTTCACCGGCGCTCGCAAAACCGGCGTAGGGTGTCGCCCGTATCTTCTGGAAATTTTTCATAGCAGGAGATCGTCATGACAACGTCTCGCGCAGGGCAACGAGCAACGGCGCTCGCACACACCGCATTGACCGTGAGTTGTTCGTTATGGACGAGCGCGGCTTTCGCTTCGCAAGGGCCCGGAGGAGGCTCGGGCACCGCCAGCAGCTTCATCCAACTCACGATGGCTATTCTGGTCTATGGAGCCGCGGCGCTCGTGATCGGCACCGGATTGATCGGCGCGGTGCGACGACATTAGAAAATAAGAAATCAGCCGCCGCGCCAGTAACAGCTCATGCGCGGCACGATGACGGTGCCGCTCGGCCGATATTCCTGGACGTAAGTGGCATTGCACTCACGCACGGCGTTAGGGCCGGGATTGTAACGGGGATAGACCTCCGCGGGCCATTCGTTATAGGGCTCGTAGCGCGGATAGACCTTGAGCCGGGTCGGCGGCTTGCGAACGCGGCGCGCCGTGGAGGCATCCGGCGGCACCGCCTGTGCCAGGCGGATGGTGGACGGCGCGGTTTGCGCTTTCGCCCCCGTCGGCGCCACGGAAAAAATCCCCACGAGAGCCATCAGTACTGCCGTCGTCCTGATCAAAGTCATGCCCCTCATCCCAACCCGTTATTGGGCGCACGGTCTCCGTTTTCGCGGCCTGCGTCAACTCGCCAAAAATCCGATATGCAGCCATGCGGAACCCGCGCTAAACAGGCGGCATGTGGAGTACGCTCAAAGCCCCCTCATTGGCGGAGATGGAGACCATGGCGCACGAGATTTTCGAGCGCCTGCCGCGGCGATTTCGCGATCTCTGTGCGGGCGTGATCGTCCGCGTCGACGATTTCCCGACCGACGAGGTGCTGGATGAGATGGAGGCGGCAAGCGAATTCGACCTGCTCGGCCTGTTCCAGGGCACCGGCCTGCCGCTGCAAAGCCACGACGACATCGCCCGCTTGCCCAACATGATCTGGCTGTACCGCCGCCCGATCCTGGACTATTGGGCCGAACATGACGAGACGCTTGGTCATATCGTCCGCCACGTGCTGATCCACGAGGTCGGCCATCATTTCGGGCTCTCCGACGACGACATGGCAGCCATCGAGGCCGATGCCGACTAGCCCTGCGCAATTTGGCCTTTAAAGACCGCCGCATTCGCGATAAACCATCGGCCTTGGCTCCAAGGGGAAGTGCGATCGATGGAAAAGTTCACCACACTGGAAGGCGTCGCGGCGCCGCTGAAGATCATCAATGTCGACACCGACATGGTCATCCCGAAACAGTACCTGAAGACCATCAAGCGCACCGGCCTTGCGAAGGGACTGTTCGCGGAACAGCGCTATAAGGACGACGGCAGCGAGAATCCGGATTTTATCCTCAACAAGCCGGCGTACCGCAATGCCAAGGTGCTGGTCGCCGGCGATAATTTCGGCTGCGGCTCGAGCCGCGAGCACGCGCCGTGGGCGCTCCTGGATTTCGGCATCCGCTGCGTGATCTCGACCTCGTTCGGCGACATCTTCTACAACAACTGCTTCAAGAACGGCATCCTGCCGATCCGCGTCAGCCAGGACGACCTCGACAAATTATTCGACGATGCCGAGCGCGGCGCCAATGCGACGCTGACCATCGACCTTGCCAACCAGGAGATCCGCGGCCCGGACGGCGGCAAGGTGAAATTCGAGATCGATCCGTTCCGCAAGCACTGCCTGATGAACGGCCTCGACGACATCGGGCTGACCATGGAAAAGAAGTCGTCGATCGACGCCTATGAGGCCAAGGCGAAGACCGAGCGCGCCTGGGCCTGATCCTAAAATTGACTGCTGGCGGTTAGAAGGTGACGCATGCTGCCTGACGTCGCCACCTTCTGGCATGGCCCGCTCGATGAGTTCCGCCTGGCCTGCCTGAGGTCGCAGGTAGCTGCGGGCCACAAGGTCACCGTCTACAGTTTTGAGCCGCTCGCGGGCTTGCCCGACGGCGTCGGCAACGCCGAAGCGGAGGCGATCCTGCCGCATTCCTTCGCTGAAAAATTGCGCCCGGCGCAACCGGACGGGACGTGGCGCGACTGGACCGTTCTGCAGTTCAGCGATTTTTTTAGAATGCGGTTGATGGCGCGTCACGCCGGCCTGTGGCTCGACGCCGACGTGCTGCTGCTCAAACCCGTCGAGATCGACGCGACAAAGCCCTTTTTCGCCTGGGAGCGGCCGCGCCGGCTTGGCAACGCCGTGCTTTACCTGCCGCGACACGATCCAATCGTCGCAGCATTCGAAAAGCTGATGCAGCAGGAGGAGTTGACACCGGAGTGGCTGGCACCGCTCCATCGCCTGACTTTCGCGCTGCATCGTTTACGGGGCGGATCGCGCCGCCTTTCCGACGTTCGTATCGCGATTTACGGTCCGGCCGCGCTGACCGAGCTGGCCCGCCGAACCGGCGAGCTGCGCTGCGCGCTGCCGAAGAAATCGTTCTATGCGGTGCACTCCGAGCCAAAGCTTTTCTTCGAACGGTCGGATTACTCTGCGCTGATCCGCGATCCCGACATTATCGGGCTGCACATTTCCGGAAAAGGCCGCACCAAAAAGCCGCCGGTCCGCGACAGCCTCCATGCATGGGCGATGGAGCGGTTTGGGCCGTAGTTTCCCTGCAATCAGTTCGGCTCGACCGATCCTGCGGCAAATCGCCCGCTCAATTCCCCATCGCGCTGATCGCATCCGCGATCTCGATCGTGCGCCGCGCCATCTCGGCGTGTAGCCGCTCCACCATCTGTCCATCGAGCTGGATCGCGCCGCGTGCGGCGTTTTCCGGTAGTTCGAACGCGGCGATAATCCGGCGGGCATGCGCGACCTCTTCCGCCGGCGGCGTGAAGATCGCGTTGCAGGCCACGATCTGTCCGGGGTGGATCAGCGTCTTGCCGTCGAAACCGAGATCGCGGCCTTGCGCGCATTCCAGCGCGAAACCATCGACATTGGAAAAATCGCTGTAGGGCCCGTCGAGAATTTCGAGGCCATGCGCCCGCGTCGCCAGGATGCAATGCGTGATCATCGGGATCATGGCGGCACGGCCCGGCTGCATCTTGATCCGCGTCTCCCGCGAAATATCGTTCGGGCCGAACACGAAACCGGCGAGCCGCGTTTTCGGATCACGCGACGCGGCCGCCAGCTTGGCAGCATCGAGCACGGCGCGCGCGGTCTCGATCATCGCCCAGACCTTGATCGAGGGATCGGCGCCAATCCCCTGCAAGCGGTCGCCGATCTTGTCAAGATCGTCCACGCTGGAAACCTTCGGCACCAGGATGCCGTCGGGTTTTGCCTTTCCGGCCATGGCGACGTCATCGGCCCACCATTGCGAATCCAGACTGTTGGTCCGGATCCAGATCTCGCGCTTGCCAAAACCTTGCGCCGCAATCGCCTCCGCGATCTGCTCTCGCGCTTTCGCCTTGGCATCGGGGGCAACCGAATCCTCGATGTCGAGGATGAGGCCGTCGGCGGGAAGCACGCGCGCTTTTTCCAGGGCCCGCGCGTTCGATCCCGGCATGAACAACAGGCTGCGGCGCGGATGGGTCATGGACGGGTTCCTTCAGCAATTCTCTGCCCACGCGATAACACTTCATCTGCCTAATCGAAAGGCTTGTGACGGGAAGCCGCATATGGTTATGCCGTAGCCATGAGCCCGTTCCCGCAACAATTGATTGACGGCTACCGGACCTTCGCCTCGCAACGATTGCCTGCCGAACAGTCGCGCTACCGTGATTTGTCGGTGCGCGGGCAATCGCCTGAGACCATGGTGATCGGCTGCTGCGATTCCCGGGTATCGCCGGAGGTGATCTTCGATGCCGGCCCCGGCGAATTGTTCGTGGTGCGCAATGTCGCCAATCTGGTGCCGGTTTATCAGCCCGACCCCGGCGCGCATGGCGTCTCGGCGGCGCTGGAATACGCAGTTTCGGTGCTGCGCGTGAAGCACATCGTGGTGCTGGGCCACGCGCAGTGCGGCGGGATCCGCGCGTTTATCGACAAGATCGAGCCGCTCTCGCCGGGCGATTTCATCGGCAAGTGGATGGCGATGTTCGTCAAGCCGGGCGAAGTCGTCGAGCAGCGCGACCACGAGACGATGCATGATTTCACCGTCAGGATCGAGAAAGCTGCGGTGTTCCGCTCGCTGGAAAATCTGATGACGTTTCCCTTTGTGCGAACGCCGGTCGAGCGGGGCGGGCTTCATCTGCATGGCGCCTATTTCGGGGTCGCGGAAGGCACGCTGTCCGTACTCGACCGGGCGACAAAGGAATTTCGCAGCGTCAAGGAATTGGTGGGCGAGTAGTGCGTAGGGTGGGTTAGCGAAGCGTAACCCGCCATTCTCGCCATGGGCGCAAATATCGGTGGGTTACGCTTCGCTAACCCACCCTCATATGGGGCATTGCGAGTCAAGCTCTCTCTGAGGATCTGGGTTAGGTTGGCACGGTTGGAGGGCGGCGCGCGGAGCCATGCGTAGCGCAGCGCACCGACCGGGTCCCGGGCGAAGACTGGCTTCCGAAGACGTCTGCAGTTGCTCACTGCATCACCTCATATCCGGTT